>CAZKOK010000282.1:0-361 GCA_964554355.1 uncultured Spirochaetia bacterium
TTCATTCAAGTTTTTTATCCTGTTTCTGCTTTCTTTCAGCCTTTTCCTGATCGGAAGACCTCTGCAGCTTCTGCTTGGAGGACATCCGACGCAGCTTATTATCGTCAATATCAGGATGATTGTTTTCTGCGGGGTATGCATCACGTCAATGGCTGTCGGTTCCAATATTTTCAGCAACAGGCAGAACAAAAAAACGATTTTTCTGATATTTCTGGTCGGTAATATTCTCGGGCTTGTTTATGTTGTATTCAATACGCTTGGGACCACGGGAAGCTATTATGTATTTTCCTGGGGCAATTTAGTAGCATACGATGCGCTTACGCCCAAAAGAATGCCGCCGTATTACGGCAGGGAAGTGACA
>CAZKOK010000282.1:371-5834 GCA_964554355.1 uncultured Spirochaetia bacterium
CCTGATCGGGGTCCTGCTGCTGATAATATCGGGAGTAAGGATTATTCTTTCCAAAAAGGGTACAAAATGGCGGTTATTCCTCAAGGACAAGGTTTTTCTGTTTAACTGCGGTATCTTTTTGTTTGCGCTTTCGTTTACTGTAGGTTCATTTACCAAGCAGTGGTGGCTGTATTATTTTTTTTCAATGTTTTCCGCAATACTTATCGGCGCAGGCGTTGTTATAGATATCAAGGAGCTTTACAATAATTACGAAAAACTTGTCCCTATAATAAAGGAAGATATAATTCAGAATGTCGCTTTCAGTAATTTTTCAAAGCTCAAACTGCAGCAACTGCTGCAGTGCCTCGGCAAAGAGGACCGTCTTGATACTTTTGCGATAATCATGATAAAAAACCCGGAGCTGGAAACAAAATATGACCTGCACAGACTTGATAACATAAGCCGGATAATCAACAAGAAACTGGAAATTCTGTTCGGAGCAAGTAATTATATTATCATCACGCTTGATGACAAAAGAATAGGGGTTGTACTTAATCTTCTTAACAATCCCGGGAATGATCAGTCGAATGTTCTGGAATTATTTGAATTGATTCAGAGCGAAATAAATAAAAGTGCCCGCCAGCAGACGGCTATAGGTATCGGACGGAGTTACGGATCAATAGAAGACCTGCGCACTTCCTATTATGAAGCCTTAAGCGCCCTTGAATACGCTGCCAAAATCGAAAACAATTCGCTTATTCATGTAAATAATATCCAGTATGAAAAAGAGGAGACGAACCGTTATCCGACAAAGGAAAAAGTAGCGCTTTTATCTGCAATAAAACTGGGTGACAACGGTGAAAGCATGACGGCCCTTAAGGAATTCCTGAAGGAATTCAAAAAGTTTGTTGAACAGCGCCCGGATATCCTGAAAGTAAGGCTGTATGAACTTATCGGATCGTTTATTGATGCGGCAATTCTGGCCGGCGGAGAGGAAAAGGAACTTAACAAACTTGTAAAGGAATATTTTAACGATATAACCTATATCGCCAATTTTGAAATGGCTGAAAAATGGCTTTCCAATGTAATCCCGAAAATTATAAAATTTGTGGCAAGCATTCATAAAAACCGTTCGACTGTAATAATAGAAAAAGCAAAAGATGTTATTGCAAAACTTTACAGCACGCAGATCGGCTACAAGGATGTTGCAAAGGAGCTGTATATCAGTTCATCCTATTTTCTGTCCCTTTTCAAGCAGGAGACCGGAACGACCTTTGTGGATTATCTGACCAATGTCAGAATTGACAAATCCAAGGAACTGCTTGTAAATTCGCCGCTTTCAATTACCGAGATTTCCTATGAAATCGGAATAAACAATCCGAATTATTTTTCAAGCATTTTCAAGAAGATTACAGGGGTCTCGGCAAAGGATTTCCGCTCAAGGCATCATGTCTCCGATTAAAAATAGTAATATTTTGAAGGAAATTCGTAAGTCCTTATAGGTGAAAAGTAATATTTCAGAGATTTTAAGTAAGATATCTAATGCGTACTCCTGTAGGTCTGGTATCGTTAATCAAGCATTATTCTGTAATATTTCCGCTCACCAGAATATTCTCAGAAAATATGCTGATATTCACTCAAACAAAAAGGAGATAGTGATGAAGAAAAAACTCACAATTATGCTGGTTATCGCAGCAGTAATTCTTTTTTCGGCTGTATTTTTCGCATGCTCAAAGAAAGATGAAGTTACAACCAAAATTCCTGTAACTTTCGCAGGAACAGAAGCTGCAACAACAACCCAGAGTAAAATGATGCAGGCAGTTGCCGACGTTCTGAACGCTGACGGCCGCTTTGACGCAAAGGTTCTTGTGGCAGGCGCTCTTTCAGGCGACACAAATGCTCTTGTAACCCAGGCGAAACTCGGTGTGCCTCTGATAGTACCTTCAGACCCGGGCAGACTTGCAAGCCAGTTCAACATTCCGGATATGAACATCCTTATGGCCCCCTACATTCTTACAGATCCCAGGGTCCTCGAAAAACTGCCGGACACAGAACTATTCAAGACATGGTCATCCGAGCTTGAAAAACAGGGAATCGTGCTTATTGCCGACATGTACAATGGTTTCAGAAACTTCTACACAACAAACCCTGTTAATCACATTGCAGATCTTAAAGGCTTACGGATCCGCGGTTTTGGAAATGACATCGGAAATGCTCTTGCTAAATATTTCGGATTTGCAAACTACGCAATTTCTTTCGGCGAAGTATTCCCGGCAATCCAGCAGAAAACCCTGGACGGAACAGAAGTGCAGGTTTCAGCTGCAGCAGGAAATGCTTTCTGGGATGTAACAAAATACATTGCCATTACAAAGCACTACATGCTTCAGACAGCATTCGTATGCTCAACAAGACTTCTTGATTCAATGCCTGCAGATGCAAAAGGATTCTTTCTGAAGACAATCCGCGAAAAAGCTCTTGAATACGGCAAGAAAGGCGAAGAAGACGAAGCAGGATATTACAAGCAGATGACAGATCACGGTGTCACAATTACCGAAGTTGATCTTAAAGAATTTCAGGATGCAATAGCTTCTCTTTATACCAACAATGATCTGAAATTCTCGGCAAACCTTAAGGAAAATCTTTTCAAACAGCTTGGCATTAAGTAATTGCTGTTATAGGGAATGGGACCGGAGTATTCCGGTTCCGTTCCCGTATTCCTGTCTGGTAATACTTTCTATGGAGAGACAATGTGAATATTCTTAAAAAGATATACTCCTGGGCATGCAAAGTGGAGAATATAATGTGCGGGGCGGGATTGCTTGGGCTGGTATTTCTGATCCTGTTATCCGCGTTTTTCCGGGCAATACGAGCATCAATGTCATGGTATAACGATCTTGCCATGCTGCTTCTGGCATGGACGGCCTTTCTTGGTGCTGATGTGGCCTGGCGGAGCGGGCAGATAATAGGCGTTAACCTGTTAATCCGCAGATTTCCGCGCTTTTTGCAGAAAATAATCGAACTTATCATTTACATTATAATTCTCGGCGCTCTGGTTCTGATGGTTATTTACGGTATCAGACTTACCTGGAGTGAGCGTCTTGAGAGATTTCAGTCCATGCCTATACCATATGCACTCGTTACCATCAGTCTGGTCGTTGCCTCATTTTCCATGGTTTTTTCCACAATCGGGAAAATTAGGAAGGCGATCCTTGTGCTGGCAGGAAAGGACGCTGAGCTGACCCGGATTGACAGTGTACCAGTCAATACCGAAGAAAACCCGGATACTGCAGAGGATAACTAAATGGCATTATTACTTCTTTGTTTTGTTTTATTTCTGATTCTCGGCATGCCCATTGCTTTTGTTATCGGAATTGCCGGTATCGTATTCTTCTTTACCACAAACCTTCTGCCTCTGGAAGCGGCTGTTCAGATGATCGTTCGCCAGAGTCAGTCTTTCCCATTCCTTGCAGTTCCTTTTTTCATATTTGCAGGAAATCTGATGAATGTATCAGGCATAACGAGCAGGCTTTTGAGTCTGTCAAGGCTCCTGACCCGCCGCATGTACGGGGGGACAGCCCAGATCAGCGTTGTAATGAGCACACTGATGGGAGGTGTCTCCGGCTCTGCAACGGCTGATGCTGCAATGGAAACAAGGATTCTCGGTCCCGAAATGATGAGGATCGGGTATAAAAAGGGTTATATATGCGCGGTCAACTGCGTATCAGCCCTGATAACGGCAACGATTCCGCCGAGTCTTGGCCTGATAATTTTCGGCTTTGTCGGGGAGGTGTCGATCGGCCGGCTTTTTGCCGGAGGGATTATTCCGGGTATTCTGATGATGGTTTTTCTGATGGCCACTACCTCAATCACCAGTAAAATCAAGAAATATGATCCGCCGCAGAAAGATGCCCCGAAACTCACCATGAAGGAACTTCTGCATAATCTGAAGGATTCTGTCTGGGCCCTCTTTTTCCCTATAATCCTGATAGTAGGTATCCGTCTTGGATGGTTTACTCCCTCGGAATCAGGCGCCTTTGCTGTAACTTATGCAATAATAATCGGAAAATTCGTTTACAGGGAACTTACCTGGAAGAAATTCAAGGAAGCTCTTGTTACAAGTTTCAAGGACAACGGCGCCATTTTCCTGATTATAGCGATGTCCGGTCCGTTCAGTTATGCCATTACCTGGGTCAACCTGCCCGGAACCCTGAGCAGTTTTATTTTCGGAATTACTCACAGTCCGCAGATGCTTATGCTGATTATGCTGGGATTTCTGTTCATTACCGGAATGCTTGTTGACAGCAATGTCAATTTTCTGCTTCTGACGCCGATTTTCCTGCCTATGGTTAAGGAACTTGGTGTTGATCCGGTTCATTTCGGCGTACTGATGGCTACAGTCGTAACTCTTGGCGTAATGACACCGCCTATCGGAGCGGCTTTATATACTGTCTGCGGAATTATCGACTGCCCTCCCGAACAGTACACAAAGGAAGCGATACCGTTTATGGTTGCGGTTCTTCTGGAAATTGCAATTCTGGTATTCCTTCCGGGTGTAGTAACCTTTATCCCCAATCTGATATTTGGAAGCTAAAATATAGTTTCCTTTTTCATCCTGCGCCGGAGAAGAACACCTTTCTCCGGCGCCTCCTTTTTTCCGGGCTCTTTGATTTACCTCACGCGACGACACGCTAAAGCAACGTTTCTGGTGAAATCAGGGCGGGTTTCCGGGAAGAATGATATCAAGTGAAAATGACTCGAGTAAAATTGTCTTATATCATATCAGCTGTTCTATAAAATATGATAATATCCGGTTTACAAGGCTTGTGATCTAATAATGATATGAAAAAAACGGAGGCTTGTATGGGACCTTTGGCGAAATTATTCAAAGCGAAAATACTTCCGGCAGATAATATTACGGAAGCGTCTTTTGAGACTGTCAGGATTGACAGGGAAGGGAATGTTACAGGCAGGGAAAAATCCCAATGCCGTATTCTGCGGCAGCATTTGTCCGAAGAAGTTTATCTGGATATGGCCTTTATTCCGGCCGGAAGTTTTCTGATGGGCAGCCCGCTGCCGGGCACATATAAGGACGAAAAACCCCAGCACTATGTATATATTAATAAGTTCTTAATGTCGGTGACCGGAATTACCCAGAAACAGTGGAAAGCCGTTATGGAAAACTGCATCCATGCAGGGGTAAAAGCACCGATCATCCGGTTGACCGGGTTTCATGGCATGATGCAGTAAGCTTCTGTACCAGGCTTGCAAGGCTTACAGGGAAAATGTTCAGGCTTCCTTCCGAAGCCGAATGGGAATATGCATGCCGGGCAGGCAGTTCTTCCGCATTCTGCTATGGAAACATGATTACTACGGATTTCTGCAATTATGTGGGTCCGCATTCATATGCAATTATAGAAATTCCTATCATTCAGAAAATAGAACACCAAGCCCAACGCCAATCTTCGGAGTTACTAACACCGGATC
>CAZKOK010000283.1:0-5796 GCA_964554355.1 uncultured Spirochaetia bacterium
CCCGAACCATCCAATACACAGGATCCAGCTCCCCAGTGAAAGAAACGGAATATTGGAAACCCTGATCGGCGAACTGGTTCCGTCAAATTTGTACCTTTTCCTTCTGGGACCAAGAATCAGTATCGCTGGCAGCGCAAGCCATCCGCCCATGGAATGAACAACAACCGAGCCTGCATAGTCATGGAATGCAAACCCTGTTATTTTTTCAAGCCAGGAATCCACACCGAAAAGCGGGATCTGTCCCCATGTGGCTGCTTCAAAAAACGGATAAACAAGTCCGACAAGTACAGCGCCCGCAAGAGTGTTTGTCCAGAATTTTGCCCTTTCGGCAACACCGCCCGAAATTATTGCAGGAATACAGGCTGCAAAACCCAGAAGCAGGAAAAACCTGACCATATCAACAGGTCCCTGCTGAACAAGATTTCCGGCATTCTGCCAGAAGCTGAAAGACTTGATTCCGTAAGCAATCGGGAACCCGATCAGAAAATAGACAACTGTCGAAGTTGCCCATTCAAAAATAATTTTACTTAAAGCATTAACCTGATTTTTCTTGCGCACGGAACCGGCTTCCAGAAATGCAAATCCTGCATGCATCGAAAAAATCATTACAGCTCCCAGAAACAGAAACAGTACATCCATGTTCCAGGCATTTGACAACACACTATCCACTTGATCCTCCATATAAGTTTTACCGATATATAGCAAAATCCATACCAGAAAAATTACAGGAAGGTTAAGTCTATTCCAGCAATACAATTATCAACATTTATGTTTATTCTACCATTTTGTGTTTACCACATTATTGTACCTTTTAGCGGAAATTGCTACCAGAATGTAGGTAAATGGGGCAGATTTTACAGTCCGGATTTTCCCTGTCGGCAAGCCTGATATACGGCTTATAACTGAAAAATATGATCCGGTTCCTCATAGACATAATCTTTCTGATAAATTAAAATAGCCAAAAGACTGGGAGACAATATGAATATAAAAACATTCCTGCTTGCAGGATTATTTACTTTTCTGCCGCTTTTGGAACTCCGCTTCGGCATTCCGTATTCATATGCGAATAATTTTCCGCCAATCACAGGATCGTTATACTGCATAGGCCTTAATCTGCTGATTGCTCCATTTATGTTTCTATTTCTCAATACGATCCATTCCCTGCTTTATAAATTAAACTGGTATAAAAAACTGTTTGATAAAATGGTTAACAGAACAAGAAACAAAATCCACAATAAAATAGAAAAATACGGCTATTTTGGTCTTATGATATTTGTTGCAATCCCACTTCCTGTAACCGGCGCTTACACCGGTGCACTTGGGGCCTGGATATTTGATATGAAAGTAAAAAAAAGCTGTATATACATCGGGATAGGTGTGATAATTGCCGGAATAATTGTCAGTCTTGTATCCTATTTTGGAATTGAAGCGCTTTCAATATTCATAAAAGAGGTTAAGGCATAAGTGAAATCACAGCTTAAAGCCGAACTCAATTCAAGACAGTATGACGCTGCCGTTATTGTTGACGGCCCTGTGCTGATTATCGCCGGAGCAGGTTCCGGGAAAACCCGGATGATCACCTACAGGATCGCCTACATGCTCAGTATGGGAATACCGCAGTCATCAATTCTGGCACTCACATTCACCAACAAGGCCGCCAGAGAAATGTCCGAAAGGGTCAGAAGCCTGACCGCCAAAAAATGCCATAATCTTACAATCTCCACCTTTCATGCCTTTGGAGTAAGGGTGCTCAGGGAAGAAATAATGCATCTTGGATTCAAGGAAAATTTCAGTATTTATGATCAGGCAGACAAGACAGACCTGATAAAAGAAGTCGCAAGAGAAATGAAAGTCCCGCATGACAAGCTTGATTTATATGAATTGTCAAATTTGTTTTCCGCTATAAAAACAGAAAGAAAAGACTGGTCCGATGTCGACTCTGTCTGGAAAGATGTTTACACGGAATATAACAAGCATCTGAAGGCCTACAATGCTGTTGATTTTGATGATCTTATCATACTCCCGATAAAACTGTTCCGTGAAAAACCGGAGATCCTGCAAAAATACAGTAAAAGATACAAATACATCATGGTTGATGAATTCCAGGACACTTCGCTTATCCAGTACAGCCTGCTTCATCTTCTTTCAGAAAAAAGCGGAAATGTCTGTGTCGTCGGCGATGACGATCAGTCCATCTATTCCTGGCGCGGGGCCAATTACAGAAACATTGAATATTTCGAAAGAGATTTCCCACAGTTAAAAGAAATCAAACTTGAACAGAATTACAGGTCCACGGAAAATATACTTTCCGCGGCAAACAAGCTTATTTCCAACAATAAAAACCGAAAACAGAAGAAACTGTGGACAGGCGCCGGAAAAGGGAAAGCAATTGAACTCTATTACCCTGATTCGGAACTGCGTGAAGGCATGTTCATTTCAGAAATGATTAAATCAATGCATATAAGAGAAAACGTCAGCTATCATGATATCGGTATTCTCGTACGGACAAACAGCCTGACGGCAACAATTGAAGAATGCCTTCTGGGAGAAGATATCCCTTATCATATCTCGGTCGGAACAAGTTTTTTCGAACGCCGTGAAATCAAGGATATCATTTCCTATCTGCGGGTCCTGGCAAATCCCGATGATGATGTGAATCTTTTAAGGATCATCAACCGGCCCAGACGGGGCATCGGCAGGGCGACTCTTGAACACATCCATGAAATTTCCAGGGGAAAAAAATGTTCAATGTATTCAGCTGTTTCTGCATTAAGATGGGCTGCTGATTCAAACCTGGGAAATGCAGCAAAAGAAAAACTGGAAGAATTTATAACACTGATTGAATACTACCGCGAGAAAATTTTTAAAAGCAGGAAAATCACTGAAATAGTCAAATCACTTGTGGAAAAGACTGATTACTGGGGATACCTGATTACAGAGCATCAGAAAAATGACAAGATTGCAAAATGGAAATACGGGAATATACTGAAATTTCTTGAAATAATGGAACGCTGGGAAACAGATCCCGACAACCTTGATCCGGGCCTTTACAGCTTTCTTAACAGGATTACCCTTACCACGAGGGACGATGTTGAAGAGGACGGTGAAGGCAAGGTGCACCTTATGACCATCCATTCAGCCAAAGGTCTGGAATTTGATATTGTATTTCTCGCAGGTGTCGAGGACCATATAATACCCCATGCGCGTTCGCTTGAAGAAAATCCCGAAAACATCGAAGAAGAGAGACGGCTTTTTTATGTGGCCATAACGCGGGCAAAAAAACTTCTTTATATGACAGCCTGCCTGACAAGAAGGATCATGAGGGAAGTACAGGAATGCCTGCCTTCGCGCTTTATCGAAGAAATACCCGACAACCTTATCGAATACCATCAGGAAAGGGATTCCGTTGATGTTGAAGAGGCCATTGATTATTTTTCCAGAATAAAACAGAAATGGAGTTAGCCTACATTTCATTCCTGATAAAATTAAAAGCCTCTTCCAGATCCGGCAGCCGCAGGCAGGCGTAATCGTCGAGTTGTGTGGGCATATTATTTATAATAACAAGTTTTCCGCCGTTATTTACGGTATTCATGGGAAGCGAAGCAGCAGGGTGAACAAGCAGTGATGATCCCAGAACAAGCAGCAGATCTGATTTTTGACAGGTTTCGGCCGCCATTTCAAAAGCCCTGGCAGGCAGCTGCTCCCCGAAAAAGGTGATATCAGGCTTCAGTGTCCCTGAACATTCGTCGCATTGGGGAATATCATTATCCTTCAGTTTTTTAATTACATCACCGTAGCTGTATTTCCTATGGCAATTGAGACAGAAGTGGACTTCGGGAGAGCCGTGAATTTCCATGACATTTCTGCTTCCCGCTTTTTTATGAAGCATATCAATATTCTGTGTAATTACAGCCCTGACAATTCCACTTTTCTCAAGACGCGCCAGTTCCGTATGAATAAGCGATGGTTTTATCTGTTTCTCGTCGTACAGGAATTCTTTTGATTGACTGTAGAAGTATTCGGGTTCTTCAAGAAACTGATAATAGTCAAATATCCTGTCCGCATCCAGCCTGTTATAAAGACCGTTCTGCCCCCGGAAATCCGGAATGCCGGAAAATGTGGAAACCCCCGCACCTGTAAATACTGCACAGTATTCCGCCTGATTTATATATGAAACCAGCTTTCCAAATTTATCATCCATCCGCTAAATTATGTATTAACATCCTGAAAACCACAAGTGGCAAAATGAATCACAGATAATACGAATGGAATGGGATCACGAATTATACTAATGGGGACAGACCCAAATTTGGATTTCAATCCTTATTATCCGTCTCCATCCGCTTAATCCGAAGTAAAAACAATTCAGGTAATGTCACGTCACCATAATTTTTAATTAGTTTTTATTCGTATTCAAACCGATAATGATCTAGGTAATAATTATGAGCATGATCATATGCACATTTTTATTTACAACATCGTTCGGATAGGGTAACATATGTATTGTACCAGTTTTCGGGGGGGTCCATGATGGCTGCAAATATTTTTTATGTCAAAGTGCGCAAAGAGATAGAAAAGGATTTTCAGGATTTTTTCCCGCATATGTCCAAACATTATATTGCAATGTCACACCTGTTTGACAAGGACAAGCGATATCCGGTATTATCTGTTGAGAAAGTAACAATCTTTGACAAAGACGGCAATGAAACAGCATCTGCACGCTTTCTTGTTCCCACTGAAAACAACAATATGATCTGGGTACAATGTGAATTATTCATGTATGACGGGCTGGTCTGAAAAACCGGCAGCCCGGGCGGACAGATACATTTAGAAGACAAAATAAAGAAAAGAGGTATTCGGTTTAATATGAGTCACTCATCACCGCTAATAAATAAAGTGCACAGGGCGATAGATGACGATAAAGTGCTGTCATTTAGAACCTATAAATACCTTACTCCTGAACGGTACCTTGTTGACAGAATTCTTGAGCATTATCTGAAAAATACAAACAACATGGATCTCAAAAATAAAATTTCCTACTGCATACACGAACTGGCCGTCAATTCCAAAAAAGCCAATACCAAAAGGGTCTTTTTCAGGGAAATGGATCTTGATATAAACAATCCGGAACATTACCACACCGGCATGAAGGATTTCAAAGACAAAACTCTTAAGGAAATCGACCGTTATATGAAAATTCAGGAAAAAGAGGACCTGTATATCAGGCTTCATTTCAGGAAAAGCGGAAATAAACTTCACATCGATATCATAAACAATGTTTCTCTTGCAGTTTTTGAAAAAGAGAGAATCAGGGACAAGTTTGTAAAAGCGCGTAAAATACAGAATATGGCTGAAGCATATATGGATATCTGCGACTATATTGAAGGATCAGGTCTGGGAATTGTTATGACAATCCTGATGCTCAGGAGCATCGGCCTTTCCGATAATGCATTTTCAATTTTCAGTAAAGATAATAAGACAATCACCCAGCTTAAAATTGATTTTGACCTGATAAACAATGAGTCCCTGGCATCGATGGCGTGACAGAGACTGACCTCTATCCTCCGCTGAAAGAATATCTGGAAAATAACGGATACACTGTACGTGCCGAAGTAAGCAATGCGGATATTATCGCATTAAAAGACGGCGAAATAATTGCAGTCGAAATGAAAGTTAAAATGAATCTGAAGGTAATTCTTCAGGCAGTCGGTCACTTCGGAACTGCGGATGGAATCTATATTGCAATTGGATTACCACGGGGCAGAAATCCGCTTAAGCGTGAAAAAAAACTGTTAA
>CAZKOK010000284.1:0-5781 GCA_964554355.1 uncultured Spirochaetia bacterium
TATCGAATCTTTTCATTTTCAGTATAACGGATTCAATTATGTTACCGTCATCAAACCGCAGGCTGAATTTCAGACTTTGCTGATCTTCAAAAAATGCTTCCGTTTCAGGAAGAGAAAAGTCAATTTTCATCTTCAAAAGATCAATAATCCCGGAACTGCCGGCAAAGTTTTCCATATCACTGTTTACGGTATTCCCTGTTCTGTAAATATACCTGTATACCCCTGCAGCAATACTGCGGCTGCATTTGCACTCCAGAGCCGCAAATTCGGCAAAATCCTCAAAAGTCAAAGAGTAAAAGGAGATCATATTCATTTCAAGATTATAAGCTTAACGAGTTCTTCAAGACCCTGCGCGTCTGTGTTATTAAAAGAATCCAGCATTGTGCTGTCCACATCCAGAACCGCCCCGGCTTTTCCGCCCTGTGTAAATACAGGGACTGCTATTTCAGACTTTGCTCTTGAATCGCATTCCATGTGATCGGGAAATTTCGTTACATCCGGTACAATAATAGTCTTTTTCTGCTTTACAGCCGCCCAGCATACGCCTTTGTTATATTCAAGTTCGATACAGGCAAGAGCCCCCTGATATGGTCCGACAATAAGCCTGTTTTCATGCAGAATATAAAAACCTGTCCAGAAAAAATATTCAATTTTATTGTGAAGAAGTGCTGTCATGGAGGCCATTCTTGCAATCGGGTCCTTAACATTTACAAGCACTTCCTGAAGCTGATCATATATTCTGATATATTTATCAATTTTACTCATGCCATCTCCAGCCGGATTTTCTATGATCTATTATAATGGATTTTATCCGGATATGTACAAGAAACAGGGAAAAACTTATAAAAAGGTCACCCGCTCCGCCTTGCGGCTGCGCTCGATGAACACAGATGAACACCGATAACTATCTGTGTTCATCTGTGTTCATCAATTGAGCGAAGCGAACGGGTGACTATATTCTGTCAGGGATTAAATAAAAATTTGCAAAATTCAGTTTATTATACAAGAATTTTAAAATAACAGAGGCCGATAAAAGAATATGAAGAAGATCGCAGTTATCGCATTTCTGCTGGTCTGCGGACAGGCGTTTTCGGATTATCCCGAGAAAATCAGGGTCCACGGATCGGTGCTTGATTACCAGTGGGCTCATTCCAGCAATCTGATAGCAATGCTGTTCATGGACAATAATGCAAATTTTTTTATATACACATTTAAAACCGGTCCTTTTGAAATTCTTGATAAATTCTATATACCAGAAAAATACAATCCAAAGCAGGTAAGCTGGAACAATAACGACAGCCTTCTTGTTTTTACATCAAGGCTTTCAGGTTCTGATAATTTATATCAGCTTGATCCTGCAACGGGGAACGTCCGGCAGTTTATGCCGGGTGAACCGAGGATCGGCTATATCAGGGACATTCTTTTCTCAGGCCAGGATTTGTGGTCAATAACCTGGGAAGTTGACGGCGCAATTGATATCTTTATCTATTCCGGCAGCGACCTGATGACATCCACAAATACCAACGGAAGTTTTATTGAAACGCTTAACTGGAAAAAAGAGATACTTTACACCCGAAGCAATATTGACGGCAGGGATTATTTTAACGGGAATTCACGGGGCGGCGGCATCGCTTTAAAGACTTATTCAATTGATCCGTATACGCATAAGGTATCCAGTTCCAGTGAATACCACAAAGACCTTATCAACACATCTTCGGACGGGAGCTGCTACCTGAACATTATCCAGGATGTTTATATTAATATATTCGAGATGTGGCTTTATTAAATCCCGATATCCCATTCAGTTCCCTGAGGGGTATCGAGAAGCCTGATGCCTTCTTTTTCAAGCTCTTTCCTTATTCTGTCAGCCCTTTCGAAGTCCCTCTCCTGCTTGGCCCCGGCCCTTTCGGAAATCATTTCAGACAAATCAGATTCCGTAAGCCCGGCCTCTGACAGAAAATTACTTCGTATCCTGGCAAGGTATTTCTCCGGGTCCTGTTTTAGAAAACCGAGTACTCCTGATACTTTTCTCAGATCACTGCGAAATATGGCAAACTCTGCCGCATTCCCGATAATCTGCTTTTTCTTTCCGGCAAGCAGGCCGTTTATTTCGGTGAAGGCATTTGAAACGGCTGCAAGTGCCTTCGGACTGTTGAGATTCTCATCCATCGCTTTTTCAAATTCCCCAAGAAGAGCTCCTTTCTCATTTGCCTCCGCAACCGAATCCAGTTCCGCCAGGACCTGATCAACCTGTCTGAGGGTCCTGTAGAAATAATAGACCCTTTTGCCGGCTATTCTGAAAGCTTCGTCCGAAAAGTCGAAATTGGATGTATAATGATTACCTAAAATCACATAACGTATTTCATCTGCCGAGAATTTTTCAAGGGCCTGTTTTACTGTGTAAAAGTTTCCAAGGCTCTTGCTCATTTTCTGTTTGTTCACCATTACCAGACCGTTATGGATCCAGTATCTGGCCATTTCCTTTCCGGTAAGGCTTTCGCTCTGGGCAATTTCATTTTCATGGTGCGGAAATATCAGATCTATCCCGCCGCCATGAATATCGAAGCTGTCACCGAGTAATTTTCGGGACATGGCCGAACATTCAATATGCCATCCCGGTCTTCCCGGTCCCCAGGGAGAATCCCACTGCGGTCCTCCTTCTTTGGCTGCTTTCCATAAGGTAAAATCCTGCGGATTCCGTTTTTTAACATCGCTGTCCTTATTGAGAAGATCATCAAGTTTTCTGTGGGAAAGCCTGCCGTAATTTTTTATTGTGGTTATGTCAAAAAGGACGTCTCCCTGTGAAGGATAGGCATGGCCTTTGTCCATCAGTCCCCGGATAAATTCAATTATTTCCCCGATATATTCAGAAACCTTCGGCTCATGAGTGGCAGGAGACACATCCAGCGCATCAAGATCTTCTTTTGTCGATTTTATGTATCTGGCACTTAATTCAAGCGCATCAATGCCCTCTTCATTGGCACGCTGGATTATTTTATCATCAACATCCGTAAAATTTCTGACATAATTTACCTCATAACCGGAGTATTCCAGATACTTTCTTATTATATCAAACACAACAGCCTGCATTGCATGGCCTATGTGCATCTCGTCATAGACAGTGATGCCGCAGGCATACATACCAACCTGTTTTTCATTAATGGGCATAAACTCTTCTGTCTGTCTACTCATAGTATTATAAATACGTATTCCCATGGCATCATCCCTTTTCTGTCTTTTTATCGGACATCACCGGGTCCGTCTGACCACCAAACCTGAGTTTGGCGGTAAGCCACTATCTGACCACATAATTATGTGGTCAGATAGTGGTCAGATGGATAAAGATTACAGAAATAGCCTGACATTGGCAACCATCAGGCAATTGATTTCCAGTTTTATGTTTTAATCGGTATTGCCGGAATTATTCAGCAATTTATGCAGTATTTTCCTTTATAAAATTGCGAAAGCCTGTTTTTTTTCATAAAATTATAAATAGAGATATTGGACAAACCGGAAAGAACAAAACAGAAGAAAAATCTGAAAACAGGTTTTCTGACTGACCACTTATATTACAGTTTACTGCTGGATATGTACCGGGGAATAGAAAAAGGTGCAAAAGAAAATAATTTGGTTATAATTACCTTCAGCGGATCTATAATAAATAAAATTGAAGATTATACCAGACAACCCAATATCCTGTATGAAATAGCCGGCCGTGAAAGTGTTGATGGTATAATAATTGCTTCAAACATCATCTCCTTCAATATGAGCATCCGGGAATTGACAGATTTCTGTCATGGTTTTCCGGATCTTCCCGTTGTCAGCCTTGGCCTGGCAATTGAGGGAACACCGAGTATAGCCCTCGGAAACAGATCCGGAATGTATGAAATCGTGGATCATTTAATAAAAAAGCACAACAGGGGAAAAATAGTTTTCCTTAACGGCCCGGAGTCAAATCCTGATGCCCGGGAAAGGATTTTGACAGCATAGTATGTGCCAATGATTATATGGCCAGAAATGTAATTATTGAGCTGCAGCAATCAGGCATAAAAATACCCGAAGATATCCTTGTAGCAGGGTTTGACAATGTCTTTCCTGTAAAATTCATATATCCGCCGCTTACTACAGCAGATATTTCGTTTGAAGAGATGGGTGAACTTTCCGTTAAGGTCCTTCTGGATCAGATCGAAGGAAACCCTGTAAAAGATATCTATCATCACCGAAAAGAAAGAATCATTTTCAGACAGGAACATTCGGGTCTGTAATAGTACATTATGGGAAATATTGTCGCAGAGTATTTATATTATCTTTAAAAAGAAACAGCTTGATCTGGATGTTCTGAATGTCAGTCAGAAATTAGGCAGAACCGTTCATCTCCCTGAAATAATAAATATTCTTGTGAAAGACCTGCCGGGTCTGGGAATTGAACAGGCCTTTCTGGTTCTTTATGATACTCCTCCTGCATACATTTTCCCGCAGGAACCTCCTGAAACCTCAAGGCTGATACTTGCACTGAATAACGGCAGGGATATGGGAATTCCTGAATCCGGTATTAAATTCCCTACAAAGAACCTGCTGCCTGAAAAATACCTGCAGATGATCGGGGATCAATCGGTAATAGTTGAAGCCTTGCATTTCCAGGAAATGCAGATTGGATACTTTATCTTCCAGGCCGTTTTGGAAAATAAAACATTATATACAATTCTGCAGACCCAGCTTTCAAGTTCTATTCAGGGGGCCTTGCTTATAAAAAAAGGGCAGGAAAACGCACAGCAGCTGAAGGAAGCAAATGATAAAATACAGTCTCTGAATAAAATACTGAACGAAGAGAATCTGGAAATGAGAACAGAAATAAAGACAGCTGAAAGAATTCAGACAGCGCTTCTGCCGCGCCAGGAAGAACTTGACCACAGGGACCTCGAAATCTCAGGATTCATGTATCCGGCAAAAGAAGCCGGAGGCGACTATTATGATGTAATAAACGATAAAAACAGCTGCCTGTGGCTCGGAATAGGAGATGTCTCCGGTCATGGGATAACTCCGGGACTTGTTATGATGACGACCCAGACAATGCACTCTCTTATCACAAGAAAATACGCAGCAAGTCCCAGGGATGTTGTCATACTGATAAACAGCATTCTCCACAAAAATGTAACAGAACATCTGGAAGAATCCAAGTTTCTGACCTTTACTTCTCTGAAGTATCTTGGAAACGGCAGATTCCAGTTTGCCGGTCTTCAGCATGTATTCCTGCAATTGCAAAAGCCTTTTCAATCTCTTAAGCTTATAAATAGATAATTTATAAAAGGATTTTTGTGAGCAGCAGGAAAAAAAAGGCAATCGGATTTCTGACAGACCGCATGTATTTCAGTCTTCCGGTTTATATGTACAGAGGAATCGAAAAGGCAGCCGCAGATAATGATATGAGGGTACTCTCTTTCTGCGGCTCAATACTCAATTCAAGCGAAGCTTACTACCGGCAGGCCAATATACTGTTTGAACTTGCCAGCAGCAAAAATGTAGACGGAATTATTATCGCATCGAACATTATTTCATCTTCAATAGGCGTCGGGGAGCTTTCCCGATTCTGTCATAAATACACAGATATTCCGGTTGTTAGCCTCGGATTGACCATAGAAGGAATACCAAGCATAATTCCGGAAAACAAAAGCGGAATGTATGCGGAAATAGACCACCTGATAAAAAAGCACAACCGCAGGAAAATAGCTTTTATCTGCGGGCCTGAAAAGAATGATGATGCGCGGGAGAGACTGGAAGCAT
>CAZKOK010000285.1:0-5778 GCA_964554355.1 uncultured Spirochaetia bacterium
TGGAAGGTTTATGACTTGAGAAGATTTCAAGCATTTCCTTGTCTGCTTCCCTGTTATGAATTACAAGCGGCAGTTTACGGCTTTCAGCCAGTTCAAGCTGCCAGCAGAATAGATCTATCTGTGCCTGTCTGCTTCCATAATCCCAATGCCAGTCCAGACCTGCTTCGCCGACAGCATCTATTTTTCTTTCCTCAGCCTGTTTTTGCAGCAGTTTTTTCTGCTCTTTCAGAAAGGGATCTGCTACTGCACCCGGATAAAGACCGCTTGTCTTCTTAAGATTGGCGGGATAAACATACTTATTTAATCTGATTTCCAGATCCGACGGCATAATACCGATATCCATTCCCCAGGCAAAAACCCCGGGAAAATCCTCAAGAAATTTTCTGCAGTCAATTCCCTTATTTTCCATTTCAAGAAGATGAAAATGTGAATCAGTAAACATAAGTGTGTCCTTCTGTCGCTTATTATTCCATCAATGCCAAATCAGCGCAATCTCTTGACCAAATTTAAAAAAGGATTGTAATATGAGCCCATTGCCGGAGTGGTGGAAATGGTAGACACAGGGGACTTAAAATCCCCCGGCTGAATAAGCTGTACCGGTTCAAGTCCGGTCTCCGGTAAAAGTTATGACTTTGGTCTTTTTTTTATTAAAGCCCGGACTTGAACTTGTCCGGATATATGCCGCAGGCATATATAAGCCGGAGAAAAAAGATAAAAATCCAAAAGATTTTTTACCTTTTTTCTGATGGTCAAGTCCGGTCTCCGGTAAAAGTTATGACTTTGGTCTTTTTTTATATAGATGATTATTCAGCCGATTATGCTGTCATCAACCGGGAGTTCGGGTTTTGCCGCCCATTCATACCATGATGCAAAATAAACTCTGGCCTGTCCGAAACCTGCTTTGTGCAGGGCCAGCAGGGTATTTGCTGCGCGCGACCCTTTGAAACAATAGATAATGATTTCCATGCCCGAATGAATACCGTACTGCTTTGCTATTTTCCTGATATCGTCATCGGATTTGAACATCGGAATGCCGTCTTTATCTTCCATGAAATTATACCATTCAATCCAGTGTGCACCCGGGATCCTTCCTTTTCTTGGTGAATAATCCGCACCATAAGGGGAAGAACTTATACCGATCCATTCCTCCCTGTCCCGGTTATCAAGTATGAATATATCCGGATTTGCTATAGCCCGCAGCATTTCCTGATAATCAACGAACAAGGTCCTGTTTATATTGATTTTATAACTGGTTTTCACGGGATTTGCAGGTTTGTCAGATATATCAAAACCTGCATTTTTCCATGCGCTGTAACCGCCATGCAGAACATAAACATCTTCATGGCCAAGAAATTTCATTATAAATGCACCGCGGCAGGACCCTCCGTATCTTTTATCCATTTCTTCTTCATAGATTATAACCGCGTCTTTATTTCTGATGCCGTTATTATTCAGTATCTGCTGAAAGTCCTTTTCAATCTGTTCGACACCTTCAGGAGTGCTTGCGGACAGATAATAAAAGAAATCTGATATATTTACTGCTTCAGGAATATGCCCCTTTATATAATCTTCACTGTCCCTGATATCAACAATACTGCATTCCCTTTTCTGCTTAAGGATTGCCAGTTCATTTACAGATATTAAATTGAACATCTTATTCCTCATAAAAATGATTAAGCATATTCTGATACCAGTTTTTTAACAGCGGATCATTGCAGTGCAGTACCCCTTTTTTATATGTAATAATATGCCACTGGTCATAATTCATTATATACATGCTGGGATTGGTATTTAAAAGCGTAAGGGCTGTTTCTATCATTTCATCCTTGTTTCTCAGGTTTCCCCTGCCGTCGCTTACCGGAAACATTTCAGCGCCTTTTTCCTGGAATTCCTCAAAAAGGTAATCCATTTTTTCCTTGAGTTTCTTCTCTGAAATGGCATCATCATTATCCAGAGCCTTAAAAATCATGACAAGAGGAAAAATAGCTTCCAGCTTGCCGATATCTTTTCTGAATCCTTCTGTAAAATGCCTGAAATCCCTGAAACTTTCCAGTTTTACATCGGAAAAACAGACAGGCTTTCCATAATTTACAACAATGTCCAGTTTACTCTTTTTATGTCTGTCTGAAAATTTTGCATAACGCTGAAAAACAAAACTCTGCTCTGTCAGATACCTGATTGCCTTAAGAGAACCTTCAAGTTTTGTCGGGTGCACGACATAGGGTGCATCAGGTATCTTGGAAAATGATACATTTACAGGAGTCAGGTATAAATTTATTTTGTTCTGGTGTGCCAGTTCATAAAGCAGCTTGAGAAAAGACCAGTTAAGTTCACGAAGACGGCCGGTTTTTGTTCTGCCTGAATTGCTTTTTCCTGTTTCCCTGTTTTTTTCATATTCCAGATATACAAGCATGTCATGTCTCCGCCCGGCAGGGCAGAAAACCTGATCATTAAGATATTCCGGAAAAACATGCTTCAGGTAATTGTTTTTGGACAAAAAAACATCAGGCAGACCTTTATGCTTCAGTAAAGTATCATCACGAAGAAACATGAAACCGCCGAAAAAGCGCAGTGTATCATTGAACTGGTGCACAAACAGATTATGCCCGGCAACAATTATTATGTCTTTATTAATCAGATCATGATGCACAGGCTGATGGATAATATAATCAAATAAACTTTTGTGCCTTGAAACGATTACCTGAACTGCTTTCGGGTCATTTGTAATTTCAGTATGTTCTTTCTTGTATTTAACAATCAGATCCCTGAAAAGGCTGCTTTCTCCGGTAAAATGGTGATATTCTCCATCCTGCCTGTGTACTTCAAACAGCCTGTTAATTATCTGTTCTTTTAATTTGTATTTATCTTTCCCCATATCCAGGTTATGAGTTATATAAGGAAAATATTCTTCCGGAGACTCATATTCTATATAATCACTTTCGCTGAGCATTAATTATTCCCCTGTTAAAAATCTGCAATAAAAAAAGCAGATATACACATAAATACATTTTAAAAGCAGAATATATATTATTACTCCCATTATTAAAAAGATTCAACTGCAGAAAACTATGCGAACTTATATCTGTTCCGAGGTTTCTTCTTTAATGAATTCCTCAATTATATTTATATAGCTTGTTTTTTTTGAAAGAACAGCTGATTTGGCGGCATTTTTCTCTTCTATGACCTTAAGTAACCTGAAAAAATCCCTGACAGCAATTGATATTTCGCGTCCAGTGGTATTATTTTCCGCAAAGATATCAAAAAACAGGCATTTCAGTTTTTTAAAATCTTCAGCCTTAAGTATGTAATTCTCAAGGTAGTCTTTCATTATTTCAAGATAGACGGCTTCGTTCTCTTTTGAATTGATTATTGATTCTGCTTTGAAATATGTCTTCCAGAAAAGTTCTTCGCCGATTACCTTTTCCGGAACCCCGGCCCATGATTTTTCAAGCTTTTTTGACAGGCTGCCTTTGGCAGTATATTTCAGTTTTTTCAGATTTTTGTTTACAGCCGCCAGCAGGCTGTCCCGTAATACCTGCGGCATTGACTCACTGTTGAAAATTGTATCAGCGAATATAATCCCATTAAAAACATCTCTGAATTCTCGTGCAATAACAGGAGCCAGAAAACCAAAATCATGAAACCCGACAAGCGATGCCGATGCGATATTCTCCTTTTCCAGTATATTTCCTATTCCTGCAAGAATATCCTTAATATTATTAATACAGGGTATATCAAGAGCAAGTATTCTGAATCTTCGTGACAGCCTTAACAGGTACTGATAAAAAAGCGATGAAGAGAACCTGAATCCCGGCAGAAAAACTATCCAGCTGCCGTATTCATTGAAAATTCTGTAATTCCAGCAATACTGATCTATCTGCACTTTTTTTTCAGTTGATAATTCAATATATTTTTCATATTCCTGTTTTTGAATGTCAGGTACAAGCTGAAATAATTTATGCATCAAAACCCTCCCAGTTTTAAGACAGTCATAACATGTTTATACTAATGCTGCTGTATACAGATATCATCATACATTGTATTTTTATTTTTGAATATCCATTACTGTTTTTTTATTTGCGCCGCAAATAATTCAGAATTCTGTTGTACAGATTATAAAAAAACATAAAAAATCCGGGCGCTTTTGCTATAAAAGGCCTCAAAAAAACAAAACAAACAAGATATCCGAACATTTCCGTAAAGTTTGTCATTTCAGAAATTATTTTTCCGTCGACGTATCCTGTTTTCCATCTTTTTGATATTTTCCTGCCTTCTGCTATATCAAGTTCAAGCCTGAATATGTCTGCGGGAAATCTTTTTTTTACTGTAAAATTGAAATCCAGCGAAAGAGCTTTTTCGATAATTTCCTTCCTCACGCTGTAAAGGTCAGCGTTCCTGTTAAAATCAACAAAGGGAATATCAGGATAATCTTTCTGCATCATTTCAGCCAGAACAGAGTCACCCTGGACCATTATCACCGGTATTCCGTTTTCAGCCAGCAGTTCAACAAGAAGCTGCGTTTCTGAAAAATCCTTACCATTGATTTTCAGAGATTTTACCCGTGAAGAAACAGTATGTGCAATAAATCCGCCGCTTGATGCAGGGGCATGCATTCCCCAAAGTACTGCGGCCGCATTCTTTTCTTCAGGATTTATTGCAAGAGGAAAGGTCCTGCCTGCGGAATATCCGTTTATAACTTTATAAAAACTTTCTGTATTTACAGGAGAAAAGACATTGAAAGCATTTCGGTGAAAATCCAGAACAGTTACCGGGCATTCGTATTTTTTATTCAGTCCCAGAGAAAAACTGTATAGGTCCTCCGAAAGCATTGCACAGGCTTTTTTCCAGTCATCCCTGCCGGTCATGGCAGCATCCTTCGAAAAACATGCAGGATGCCCTTCCATATCGGCAATTATGTATATATGCACGAAATACCTTATTCAGCTGCGGCGACAGCTTCAATTTCAACCAGAACGCCCAGAGGAAGTGCCGATACTTCACATGCAGCGCGTGCAGGGAAATTACAACTGAAATATGAAGAATAGATTTTATTCATTTCAGCAAAATCATTAATATTGTCCAGATATACTGTGGTTTTTACAATATTGCAGAAATCAAGACCTGCGCTTTTAAGAATGGCGCCTATATTTTTGAAAACCTGTCCTGTCTGTTCTGCTGCGCCGCCTTCAATTATTTTGCCTGCACCGGGATCAAACGGAATCTGCCCGGAAATAAAAAGCAGCTTTCCGGTCATTACAGCCTGGGAGTAGGGGCCGACGGCTTTCGGAGCTTTATCAGTGTTGATAATTTTATTCATAAAATCTCCTTTTTTATAATACTGTCCGTATTCCTTCCACCTGACCAAGTCTGTTATACAAATCATTCAGCTTATAGTCTTTCGGTATGGTTACAGGCAGTTTATACCTGATGAATTTTCCTTTATTTTCGCCAATCGCTTTTTTATACGGAATATCATATGATACAAGAATACTGTAAACCTGTTTTAGTAACGCATCCTGATCGGCTGAAGCATCACAGATCACGCGCATCGCAAAATGATGATATTCCTGGTTTTCCACACGTTATCCCTGTTTTTGCTGGATTTTTGCCCACTGGTCTTTCAGGGTAACAGTCCTGTTGAAAACCGGCATCGCATCAGAATCATCCCTTGAATCCCTGAAAAAGTATCCGGTCCTTTCAAACTGAACATTTACGGGTTTATCGGTTTCTTTCAGTGCCGGTTCAAGCTTGCAGTTTTTCATAACTACAAGCGATTCA
>CAZKOK010000286.1:0-5771 GCA_964554355.1 uncultured Spirochaetia bacterium
GATAATCTCGGAATTTCACTGCATTATATATTCTGATTAAATCAAATACCTTCTGGATATCTTTCTGAATTTTTATTATTCTGATATCCGGAAGGTATAAATGTATATTATAAGCGATTTGCTGCTCTTTTTTTCAGCATCCTTTATTTTTTCAATAAGTATTTTATGTATTCTCCTTTACATAAAAGCAAAGGACAAATATTCAAAAAAGCTGCTTACCATACTGATCCCGCTTGTGCTTCAGACAGGCATAAATTCAATTATTGTCTATCTGAACAAACGTCTGTCCGAATCTGTCATTGCAAGTGAAAATTATTCGATGTTTGCATTAATCGTCACATTGAGTTCAATAATCGTTACAACTGTATTGATATATAATCTAAGCAGATTTTTACTGAATCTTCTGCCTGTACAGAAAAAAGAACGGAGAATTGGAAAACTGCTTATATATATATTTACGGGACTTTTCTTTTTTACAAGCCTTTTTCTGATACTGATCAGATGCAGGGGAGACTGGCTTTACGCCATGGGACTTACGCTTAATTATCATTTTCCATGCGCAAGCTTCCTGTTCGTTATTCATGGAATAGTAACTTTGTTTTATTTAAAAAAAGCCGGGTCGCGTGAAGAAGAGAGTCTGTTAAAAGGCATATCCATGACCTTTATTCCACTGCTTATGCTTTTCCCGCTTGATATGATATTTTTCAGGTATTATTCATTCAAATTAAGTTATCTCTGTTTTTCGGTCTTTACAATCAATATCTATTTTTTTATAAGCCGTTTTTATTTCAGATCCTATGAACCGAATCCTGAA
Source organism: uncultured Spirochaetia bacterium (assembly GCA_964554355.1). GTDB lineage: Bacteria > Spirochaetota > Spirochaetia > CAZKOK01 > CAZKOK01 > CAZKOK01. Next base: position 815 of record CAZKOK010000286.1, read on the forward strand.
TATATTCATTTCCGGAAGTCAGTTTTCAGGAAATTCGGATTGTCAGAACGGGAAGTGGAAATTGTAAATCTGGTTATAAAAGGGACGACAAATAACGATATTGCAGAAAGTCTGTTTATTTCAGTGAATACCGTAAAAACACATATCAAAAATATTTACAAGAAATTATCCGTATCAAACAGGATACAGCTGATTCATATGCTTCAGCAGAAATATGACAGGCCGTTAAAAGAATGATCAGAAATTCCCTGATGCAATTACTGCAGGATACTGCCCGGAAGTTTTGTTCCGGCATTAAGACCGGCAATCCGGATGCCTTCAGGCACTGCATTATGAATATCTTTTCCCGATTCAAGCGCGGCAGCCATACCTGCTGCCAGGCTGTCCCCGCAGCCGATTGTGTTGACAGCTTTAACTTTATCGGGATCGATTTTATATATGCTGTTCCCGGAATAATAAACAATCTGCTTTGGCCCGTCTGTAATTACGGGAACCGTCTGATATTCTGCTGCAATGAATTCCAGGGTTTTTTCAAACCCGCCCTTGTCAATGTCAGGAAAAGTCCTGAGCAGTTCCATGAATTCATCAAGATTGGGCTTTATTATATCAGGCCTAAAAGGAAGAGTATTTACAAGATCCTTTCCCCTGTAGTCGCAAATGACTCTGGCCCCGTTTGCCTTTGCTTTCTCAGTCATCCATGGAAATAAATCATCGGAATAGCCGGGGGCTTTGCTTCCCGAAATTATAACAGTATGTGATTTTTTTATGGATTTAAGATACAATTTTCTGATTTTTTCATCAATTCCGGATTCAACCGGTTCCGGTTCTTCAACAAGTTCTGTAACAATGTCCGAAGTTTTATCGATCACAGTGGTACACAATCTGGTTTCAGAGCTGCACAGGGCAGCAGTCATGTTTATGTTGTCCCGTCCTGCCAGCCTGAGGAAAACAAGACCCATACTTCCGCCGCAGTGAGTCAGGTGCATTACCCGGTGTCCAAGCTGCTGAAGGACCCTGCTGACATTTACTCCTTTCCCGGATGCGGTAAGGAAATGCTCATTGCTTCGTATTACTTTCCCAGGGTCATATTTATGTATGTAAATTGTTTTCTGCACCGTAGGATTCAGACAGACAGTTAAAAAATGTTTCATAATTTTCCTTTGAATTGATATGATAAAACAATCAAATGAAGTATAGCATAAAAAATGCTTCAGGAAGAGTTGTTTTGTAAAATGAATTTCTCACAAAGGCACTGAATTCACAGAGTATATTAATATATCAGAAAGGATAAAGAGAATAGGCCTCTGTGGTTTTTTATTTTAAAATAATTATAACTCTGAGAACTATGTGTCTCTGTGAGAAACAAAATATCATTGTGTGAAGAAAAGGCATAATTATGGCAAATAAAATCGAAAAACCGTCAGTTATAAAAGCAGCGGGAGTAAAAGAGAAGTTAATAGAAGAATTCATCGGACGGGTGAACAGCAGCACAGATTCAGTCAGCATTGCAAAAATGACAAGCCCGCAGGGCTGGTACGAATGGGGACAGACTCCGGATACAGTGCATCGGGATGAATAGTAATTATGAATTGATATACTGTTTATGTTAAGAGATCCTAATAACGTATAAATTAACATTATCATCTGTTCCTGTTATATTTTTAAATAGAGTTACTATGGAAATCTGTTTGTTTTGCATGCGGATTTTTGCAGAAGTCTCTGATTTTTATTTACGGGATGCATTATGACCAGGAAATTACGGATAAAAGGTGTTTCAGTTATTGCAGCAGCGGTAATGCTCATTTTCTTTACTGTTGTTCTGTTTCACAGATCAAAAGACATCTATTTGAAAGTCCGTCCTGTAAGGCTGAAAATAATCGATGACAGAACAGGAAAACCTGTTTCCGGGATGACAGTATATCATCAGCTTGAAATAAGTGTGGATGATGATAATCTCTTAAGTGGTTTTTTAAGTGACGGTCCCGGCATAAAAAGTGTGAAAACCGATGAATATACAACGGACAGTTCAGGTGAAATTTATATACCGGAAGACCGGATAAAAACCACTGTGCATGACGGCGCATCGCTTGAATATGAAAAATTCCTTGTGAACATGAACCCTGCTGAGCAGCCGGAAGGCATGACGGCGGAAGAAATCCTCTTTTCAATGCCCTTCAGCATGATATATGAAAAAAATCTGGTAAAAAAGGAAGAAGATAAATATCAGAGTATGGAAATCATCTGTTCCGCCGGTGACATTGAAAATGTCCGCACGGAAAACAACAGCCAGGAATGGGTCGAACTCGACGGATTCTCAAACAGCTTTGCAAAAAAGACTGAAGATATAACGGTGCGGCTTAAAAGGACATTGTAACAGCCCATTTGACTGGAACATTTGCAGGCGTCAGCGATCGTTGACACCTGCATTGGCTTTTTTCCAAATCTGTCCTCCAAAAAAAATCCATGTAATCACCACGCATCTGTATTATACCATCTATACCATCCGCGGCCATGAAAAATGGAAAGTCGTATCCGTAAAAGAATTGATTAAGCCGCGGAAGCTTGCCATTACAGATTGATTCCTGTATTCTGCAGCCATGAAACAGCAAAACGGGTCTGTACCCGAATACGACACATATCTTTTTGATGCCGATGGAACGCTTATCGATACCGTTGATCTTGTAACTGAATGTTTTCTGAAGACTGCAGAAGTATTCAAAGACCTGCTGACCGCTGGGACTTCGGTGGAAGCATCCGGGGTAAAGAGTCTGATGGGGCTGCCGCTAAGATACCAGATGGAACTTTTTTTCGGAAAGATGTCCGATGAGCAGTATGAACAAGTGCACGGATTTTATTCGCGGCACCAGTACAGCATCTACAGGGATTATCTGTCTGCTTTCCCGGGAGTCAGGGAAGGGCTTGCGGGGCTTAAATCCACAGGAAAGAAACTCGGAATCGTAACATCGCGCAGGATGGAAAGCCTGAGGTGTTACACGAAGGCTGTCGGCATTGACGGGTATTTTGACGAATTTATCACACCGGAAGCCACGTCAAAACATAAACCGGACCCCGAGCCTGTACTGGAAGCTGTCAGACGCCTGAATACCGGCATAAAAAAAACAGTTTTTGTCGGAGATGCATTATTTGATATACAGTCGGGCAGAAGGGCAGGGGTTGATACGGTATTCGTTAACTGGAGTCATAACAGGGTATCAGACCTGGAGACACAGCCGGACTACTGCATTGATTCGATGGGGGATTTGCTGAGATTTTTTTCTTCTCCGGCAATATAGCTTCAGGGAAAAAGGAGTTTCAATAATGATTATATCATTATTATTATGGCTGCGTAGTGAAACTCCAGACAGGACTTATTGAAAATTCCCCGGAAAGATCTCTTGCAACGATCATCCAGAAATAATCTGCAGAAGAATCAAGGGTACCTGGTACAGTATATGATACGGATGGATATGTCCATGCGATTCTGGCAGGTGAATTGCCGTTCCGCCATAAATAAATATCATAATACAGATCATCGCCGTTCGGACCGGTACAGGTCCATTGCAGAGACAGACTGCTTACCGGCTGTCCGACAAGGATCAGGTTGTGGTTTATGGGAAAATCTTCCAGCAGAAACCGTATTTTACGAAGAGTCTGCATATCCATCAGATGCGCGTCATCAACGATGATCACCAGCAGTTTTCCTGTCTTGTATAGTGAAGGCGCCTCTTCGATAAGCCTTCCTTCACACTTGTAATGGGCTCCATGGTAATCGACGTTAAATGCCTCGCATAGGATTTTTATGGTATTTGAATAGGTATGCAGAGTTTCTTGAGACTGTCACCACCTGCATGCGTTTGTCAGCCCTTTCTTTCGGCTGGATTTTGGTCAATCCGTGTTTTTCGTATCTGCAATACCAGGTGGAAATGGTACGCCAGGTGAACCTGTGAGGTTGCCCGTATTCGTCCGTGAAGACCCTTTCTGAAACCTTTTTTATCCTTTGCCTGCGGCTGTTCCCTTCTTCATAATCAATAGCGGCCAGTACCTGCATTTTCAGGTATCCTGTTGCCTTTTTCATAAAATAAATCCTCCTTCCTGATAGTTTTCCGCATGATAACAGCCCTGAAAAAGGGGGGCAATTTCATTGTCGTGTTGCCGGTCTTAAGAGAAATCTATGGAAAAAACATTATGACCGGAAACCGGTAATGGTTTTTGTTCAGACTTCTCTGAGAAGTCCGTACTGCGGAAGGGATTCTGTGAAAAAGGCATTTGAAAATGCAGCTGAAAAGCCTGAACAGGATCTTCAGAAACAGGAAAACAGAACAGAAGATGATTTATGGTTTTATGCAGAGGGTACGAAGCAGGGCAAAACGGAGGTTTTCCTTTCTTCAGAAGTTTTTTCCGGACTTCCGATAATATTGCAATGAGGACATTTCCTTTGTTTCAGGCTGTGATGTATTTCGATGAAATCTTCTTCGGATTTGTAGTAAAAAATATTCATCCCTGCATTTATATTTCGGTAAGGAATGGTCAGATCAAAAACGACCCTGAAATTCACCGGTCGACAGAATGGTTCTTATTTCAAGTATTTTTTTACCGAATTAACGCTCTCTTTCGGGAAGAATTTTATGATATTATTCAGGTAATATCTGCCTGATTTTATGACGGGATTTTGGGAATAGAGATATATGCTAAAGGCTTCCCCGAATCTGAAAAATTGTTTTTAAACAATACAGAATAAGCCTCGTTTATCAGCACCATCTTCCATATTTGCATACTTTCATATGCCAAAGAAAGGAAAGTGTGGCATAAAATAATTATTTTGTGCCTTATGTCAGTCTTTCTTGATATTATGTCGGTTCAGCCGTAATAATAATCCCGCCGACACGAGCTCTACTCAGCTCCTATCCGGGATTATAGTTCAGGATCCCTTTTGATGCATGCTTGATTATCTTTCCAA
>CAZKOK010000287.1:0-5769 GCA_964554355.1 uncultured Spirochaetia bacterium
GGGGGAGAGAAAAGAGAATTTGTCCGCTTCCAGGCTGATTTAAGTTCGGCTATTGATTTTGAAGGCAGAAAACTTCCGGTATCGCTTAATAATATATCCACTTCGGGGTGCTGCCTGGAAACAGCGAGTGAAATGAATACCGGTGATATATGCACACTCAGCTGCGGTACAAGTGCGCAGTATTTTCTGGGAAAATGTGAAATTGTCTGGAAAAAAAAGAGGAGCGGACACTGGCTTTACGGTGTGACTTTTAAATATCTGGACACTTCGGGCAGAAAGGTTCTCAGGAAAATCGTTAAGACGATACAGCTGCTGAATGGAAAAAGAAGACAGTGGGACAAAGAGCACATGAATGAAGTAGTTGAAAGCACTCTGCCGCAGACACCATATAAGGTTTTCCTGGCGCTTAAAGGTTCATTCAGAAGAGTCCCTTGATTATGCTTCCGGCACCGCTTTCAAGCTTTTTCTTCTGGTCGTCCAGTGCTTTCATTTTATCATTGAAAATTTTCTTATAGCTGTCCAGTCCTGAAAGTCCGGTATTGTATTTATCAAGGCTTTCCCCGATGCTGACTATATATTCTTCGGCCTGCGAAATATATGGTCCTGTATAATCATCAATATAGCTTTTGATTTTGTCTTTTGCGTTTTGCGTGATGTCATCGATAATATCCGAAAAGGCGATTGCCAGAAGATCATTCAGATTTGTATCAATTGATATGGAAAGGGCCTGGTTCGCGGGAATTTTGAATTCTGCAGTGATTCGTATGTTCCGCGCTTTGCCTAAAGCAGACTCCAGTATGCTGCCCAGCATTGATGAATTTTCCGAAGCTTTTGCCCTGATTGCACTCAGAACCATATTCAGGGTCCCGGAAAAACTGCCTTCTTTATCTATACGGGTTTTTCCCGAAACAGACATGACAGATGTGAAAGTATCAAGTTCCAGGGCATCCAGCTGTCCGCTTAAATTCAGATTGTATCCGCTTGTATTTACATCGAGACTGAAACTTGTTTCAGCATCGGGCCTAAGGTCAAGAAGCCCCGAGGCATCAAGATTCAGGCCGCTGGCTACAAGAAATGTCTCAAAACCCGTTGCAGTATCGGAAAGGACGGGATCACTGGAGATGTCTGTTATTTTAACGCCGAAAGAGTCGTCCTTCATATCAAAGGAAGTTTCCTTAAGCCAGAATGAAGGATATTTCTGTGACGGGAAATAAATCCTGACGCCTTTGTCTTTTTTTTCCTCAGCTTCTTCCTTTTTTGTTCCCTGGCTGAGTGAAACCCTGTCTGAATAATAGAGTACCTTGTTTATTGTCGTATAAAGGCTGCCAAGATATCGTGAAAGCTGTGTATTTATCAGATCCGAACCTATCCTTTCTGCATTTCCGGAGGAAAAGTCAAAAAAAGACATTATATAACTGATGTCCTGTTCAATACCGGATTTCAGATGGCTGATATCTTCAGCCGCAGCTTTTATGTCGCCGTTAATCAGTTTAATTTTAAGCGTATAATCGTTTACAAGTTTATTGGCGGCTTTAATATCATCATCAATTTCCTGAACAAGCGTAAGAATCCGTGGAATGTCTTTAATCTTCAGATTGTTTACATCGATTGCTGAAATTTCATTTACCGTTTTACTGATGCTTTCATAATCGTCCAGGGTCTGATCATAAAGTTCAACGTATTCATCGGCTTTCTTCTGATAAACAGCCGGAAGTTCCCCGGCCGCTTTCAGGGAAACAAGATTATCGCTTTCTTTTTCAATTATTGCTTTTGTATCCATCTGAAGTGCGGACAAAAAGCTGTCAAACGGGGAGGGTCCGCTTTCTTCTTCCTGCAAAGCTTCTGTATCTGTTTCCTGTTTTTCGAGAAATCCTGAAGTTGTCCGCCCGGTTCCTGCTGCAAATTCAGATGCGGAAAATTTCTCAATTACGAATTTCTTTCTTAAAAGGGCTTTCATCTCCAGATCAAGAACTGATGGTCCCAGTTCAAAAAGGTTTCTGAATTCATTGTCTTTATCCGCGACTGTCAGGCCGTCAAACGAGACTTCGCCTGCAAGCGGATTGAATTTGAATTTGCTGAACTCGACTTTCGCTTCAAATATACCTGAAAATAGTTTTTCGGCTGATTTCTGCAGAAGCGGCGACATAAACACGGTATAGAAAAGAATCAGTCCGGTAAAAACTATAACAAGGACCGTTACCTTTCCTGTTCTTAACAAACCGCGGTTCTTTTTGGCGGTTTTGGCTATGATTTTCAGCTGTTTTGCTTCTTTTTTATTAAGGCTTTCCTTAAGTACCACCATTTCGTCCTTGATGCCGAATTTATTTTTTACAAACTCTTTCTGCTCCTTGACGAAAATATACTTAAGGAATTTTTTCTCAAAGGTTTTTTTGCTTATCGGTTTTTTAAACTTTCCAGGTATTTTTACCATATTTTTTTCCGTTATCTCGCAATCTGATATATTGAATAAAGTTTTTTACTTGCCTTGCTTAACTTTGATACAAGCGGAAATTTCTGGAATGATTTTACCAGTTTGCTTTTGGCAATTCTGTCGCGTATATTCTTTCTGTAGATTTTCACAAGCAGAACTGTCAGAAGGCATACCGGGATGAATGCCAGAATGCCGAATACAAGCCCGCCGGTTACGGCAGTAAAATCAAAATCGGAAAAAGCCAGAACAGGCGCATTTTTTACAGCTGTGAAAAAACCGAATAAAACAGGCCGGCTCAGAATAAGGTACCCTATGCGGCTTGTCAGAGGAGTAAGCAGTCCTGACAGAAGAGAGAAAATGGCCATAAAAACAAGAAAAACCGACTGGTTGATTTTAATAAGAAAAGCCAGAATAATAAGAAAAATCAGAACAAGAGACATCGGGACCATCCCTGCCATAAAGGCCAGGGCCATTGCCATACCTATGTGAAGGGGCTTTGTGTTGGAATTAATGGCAACCAGTGTTTTTGCAATCCAGGTTATTATCATATTTTAATAATATAAAATATACTTTTTTTGAAAGCAAGCCGATTAAATTATTTTTAATTAAGCAATTCTTGTTTGATTTTCCGATTAGGAAAATCAAACAAGAATTGCCTTATGACTAACCGAAGTAAGGAAAGTGTGGCTAAAGAGATGTACTCATCTCTTTAGCCTTATTTCCGTTCATATTAGCGAAAACTTACACTAAATTTAAAATCGTTGTTTTTAATTTTCAGAAGTGTTTTTAAGGGCATGGATCAGGTCATATGGATTGGCGATTTTTCCAAGCCTGTATTCCCTGCCGGATTTGCTTACGCTTGTTTCTTCCGCAACGAGAAGTGCGGCATTCCAGAAATATTCCGCATCAATTTTCGGATAAACTTCGCAGGCCAGCGCATAGAGTCCTGCTATCCATGGTACGACCCAGCTCCAGCTTCCGTTCCGGTAGAATGCGTAATCGGAATTTCCTGTGGGACAGGCGGTTGTTCGTGAATCCATCGGCACAAGAAGCCGGTTCTGGCTGATAAAGTCTTCGGTTGAAAAAAAGATATTTCTCCACCAGAGTCCCGGGGTCCATGATTCAAACAGGTCAGGGTCTGCATATACTTCCCTTCCCAGCCCATGAAACGTAAATCCATAGAACCTTTCCATCGAGGATGAGGCCACAAAAAGGCCGGTGTCAATTGCTTCCTGTACAGCGGCGTCAAGTTGATCGGCGCCTTTGTCTTCGGGCGCCCAGCTGAGCGGCAGGGCCAGGACCCTGATTTTATCCTTTTTGGGAAGTCCTTTATTAATTTCAGTAATTCTTCTTACAGCCCTGGCTGTCGGTTCATAATTCCATCCGAAACCATTACTTGTGGTCTCGGTATGGGAGGCGGCAATATAATAAATGTCTGCGCGGGGTGATACGCCGGTCGTTTTGCCGGCGGCAATGGATGTAATAGCGGTTCCCTGCAGCTGTGCGGTGCTGACGGATGTGTCTGTTTCTTCATACAGCTTAATCCGGTCATTATATTCAAGATGGGTAATCAAAAGCGGCTGGCCTATCAGGGCGATGTTTATTCCTTCACCTCTGAATCCTTCGGCATGCAGCTCTTCAAGCCGAAGGCCGGGGTTTTTGCCTGTTTCCATGATTTTATCCGGATGGAACCCGTTGGGGAGAGTTGCCGGCCAGATGGTCCCGGAATCAAAGTCTGAGTAAAGAAGATCGGAAAGCCGGTCTTTCAGGTCAAGATCTGACAGATCGTAACTCCGCAGATCTATGGTTCTGATGATATTTGAATTTTGATTATATTCGGGAAGAGAACCCAGTTTTCCCCGGCGGAAAACGGCCGTTTTCGGATAAGCGGTTATAGCGGGTTCGATTTTTTTGCATCCTGCACAGAAAATACAAAAAACCGAAACAAACAGTAGAAACAGTCTGCCGGGGAATTCTGATTCAGTTTTCATTGTTCATGTCCGGATATAGAATCGACTTAAGCACGTTATCGGGATTGATGAATTTATCAGCTGTTTCAATCAGTTTTTCTTTGCTGAATGCATCAAGAATTTCATTGTAGGCAAGAATATCCGAAAGCGGAATATTGTGGAACAGTGTATATTCCATTTCATCCAGCCAGAAGGAATTTTCTTTAAGTCCTTTTTCATAACTTTTACGTTCCGTTTCAAGTACTCTGGATATGATATCATCATCAATACCGGTTTTCATCTGAACAAGAATTTCAACGGTTTTTGCCGCCAGTTCTTCTGTCCGGTCCGGAGAACATCCGAAGGAAATATGAAGATTATATTCCTGATCGGGGTAATGGCTTTTATTGAATCTTACACGAACACCGTAAGTGCCGCTTTCTGCTTCACGGATTATTTCTCTCAGTTTGATTGAAAGCACAGACTCAAGTATATTCGTATAGAAATTATTTTCGCTTTCCCATTCATAATCTCCGGTAAAATTGAGTGCGACAATGCTCTTTTCTTCCTTTCCCTTGTAGATATTCTGTTCGTTATTTCCTTTTAAATAATGAATGCCGTTGTCATTCCACTTTTCTGTCCTGCCTGTTGAAGGAAGCCCTGCCAGATATGTTTCGATAAGGGGACGGATCTGGTCCAGCGTAAAGCTTCCGGTAAAAACGAAAGTGAAATCTCCGGCATTCGCGAAGCGTTCCTGATAGATTTCATACGCTCTTTCCGGATCAATGTCCTTTATATCTTCTTTAGTGACCGGCCTGGACCTTGGATGTTTGTCATGCAGCAGATAATTGAACTGATCTGAAAAATATGATTCCGGATCGCTTTCCCTGTTTTCATATGTTGCCCGGAGTGATTCCATCAGGGTCGAAACGGCTTTGCTGTCGTAGCGGGGCCGGGTAAAGAAAAGATTTATTACCTGAAATTCTGTCTCAAGGTCCTGGTTTACTGTCTGTCCGCTTATGCCTTCGGTAAGAGAGGAAATCCCCGGAGAAATATATATCAGTTTCCCGGCAAGTTTTTTCTGCAGTCCGCTGGCCGTGAATTCACCCAGCCCGCTGCTCAATACCGTATCTACCGCTATAAGAGAAGAAAGATAATCCCTGTCGCTGACAAGCGAAGTTCCTCCCGGGCTGAAGGATGTAAACATGATTTCATCGGCTTTAAAATCCGTCGGTTTGCAGTAAACCTTAATGCCGTTTTCCAGTATGAGTTCCCAGGCTGATATGTCTTCAATTTTCTTTTCCGAGACAATTTTACCGCCCGCAGGCAGTTTGTCAAAGAAGGAAAGATCAAAAAATCTTCCTGCGGGGCTTCTATTCCCGAGTTTCT
>CAZKOK010000288.1:0-5763 GCA_964554355.1 uncultured Spirochaetia bacterium
AAGGTTAATAAAAAATTTATTATTTTTTCTTAATTGGGTTTAAAGTAAAACCCATATGAGTTCCTTGACCAATGCCCATTGCCTCAGTATTACCTCTAAATTTCAAATAAGATATAGCATTTTCAATTACTTTCAAGACATCTTCATTATAGTATTGGGGATAGGTTTCATGACCTGGTTGAAAATAAAAAATCTTCCCTCTTCCGATTACCCGGCAATTGAATTAACCATCAGCCCTGTTTACATGAACAAGATTCTGGGCGGCGAAAGCATTCTTCCGGGAACCCTGCTTTTTACTTCTCCTGAGTTATACTTTGTTACAGAATAATTTTATTTTTATACAGAAGAAAGACCGGCATAAGCCGGCCCTTTTTTTTGTCACTATGTATTGTTACTATTTTACAACCAGTACTTTCCTGTATTCATCAACACCCGGACCGACAACTCTTACAAAGTATAGTCCCACGGCTGCAGGATTCCCTGCCTGGTTCCGGCCGTCCCATGTATATGTAAACGTGCCGATACCCTGACGTCCCCTGTAAAGGACATCCACAAGATCGCCGGCCCAGTCAAATACCTGCACAACAACCATTCCTGCTGTATCATTTTCAAAGTTGATGAGAGTGCGTTCATTGTTAAGCGGATTGATTACATTATTAATAATGGTAACTCCCGCTGTTTCCTTTGCAAGTTCGGTTATCTGAATTTTCCATGGTGCATATGAGAGCAGCTGGTAATCAGCATCATTTGATGCAAGCCTTGCAGAATATTTGTTGCCTATCCTGAGAATAAAATCCAGCATGCCTCCGGCTACTATTTTCACATCTGATGAATTTATAGAATAATCATATAAATATGGTGTACCGGTTGTTATCCTGAACGGCAGAACGGTCCTGGCTTCGATATTTGGATTGTTTATAAAATCAGGATACAACTGCGGCAGCCAGAAATTCTGCAGAGGCAGGCTTAATCCTGTATTTACATACTCCCAGGGATTATCTTCAGGAGCGCCTATAAATCCGGGACCGATAAGATACTGCCCGGCGGGATCCACATCATAATACAGCTGTATGGTCTGAGCATTTAGAAGCGCATCATTGATAACCCCCGCCTGCAGAGTAATATTTCTGTCCAGAAGTCTTCCGCTCCCATCAAAAATCCTCAAAGTTCCCTGTGTTTCGATCGGATCATTAGGTCTTAACTCAGATGTATGGATGCCGTCAGTTGCATAGACAGGCCATGCCAGCCCTATCGCCAGATCAGAAATATCATGTGTTTCCAGTGCAGCCATAAGGTTTCCGAGATTATCGACAAACGGCGTGCCGACCAACGTTATTGTTCCATTATAGATATCAGCAACATCCCAGTCTCCCGCAGCCAGCGGCATCCTGATTATCATTCCGGTAATACTTTCATTTGGAACAGTTCCTGATACTTCCGGAAATGCAATTATGTCGCCCAGAGTAATATTCTCAAGTCCAGACGTCTGGAAGATAACAGTTCCGGGAAACAGGCCGCTTTCAGTTATGATGCTTCCTGAACCCCCATTGTATTTTATGGGTTCGCTGAAATGGATGTATAACTCGTTATCATTATATTCAGCGATAGTATATGCTATTTTGGGAGGAATCCTTTCAATTGTAAACCTGTTTTCAATCTGTTCCATCAGATTTCCGGCCAGGTCGGTGATGGCTCCGGCCCCGATTCCGCCCGGCATTACAGCAGGAAACGGACCGAAGATATTTATATAACTGAATTCAAGCTGCTGAATATCCGGAATTACATCAGCTACTTCTATTGAAAAATATTCATCATTAGCTAAATTTGTAGTGAACAGCGTATTCTGGGTATCGGTAGTAAAAGCCATATTATCATCCGAATCCAGACCGCCTAGGCCCGCAACTGCAGAAATAAAATTCTCCGGAGTCTTACCTGGCAGGCCTCCTAGGTATTCAAACTGAACAGAGCTGTCTCTTACTCCGCCATATGTATCTACTATATTGGCTCCTGCAGCCGGAACTCCTGTTGAATTCCAGTAGAAAACAGTTCCTGCCCCATTCTCATATAAATCATAATTATCAAGGATATGTATATCCAGATGATCAATTCGTGATGTAGTGAATCTGTCAACTGTCAATACTTCAAATGTATTCCAAGGACCTAAAATAACTTCACCTAAATCGTTATTAAGCATCCAGGGAGCTATCCCCGGTTCAACAACATCCCAGCCGACTTCAGGAGGTAAAACAGATTCCGCTTTACGAAAAGAATATGGTCCTGGTGAAAAAGTCAGCGCCGCTGTATCTACTTCATAAATATTGCCATTATTTCCTGCATCATAGCCGTGTCCGTCTGTCGAATTACCGTAGGAAGAACGGTCATTGATATACATATTATTTACAAATGTATAGTCAGCCACGCTTGTTGACGGCTGAACCGTATCATACTGATAACCGTCCCACATCGGACCGGTAAAATACCCGTTAAGGTAAATAGCGACCTGATGGTCCGGATTGGTTATCTGGTTATTTACTGATTGCCAGATTGAATCTTCTGAAGTTCCCGCCGGCGGAGTCCCCGTTGTCCCTTTTACAATAGGCGGATCGACACCTGTATCAATTGTAAAAAATCCTTCAACAACCAGTAAATCCGGAGTAATAAGCGACTGCCTGATTTCCCCTCCCCAGTGATTACCGGCAGTATAATCCGTCTCTGCCCTGTGCTGTCCTGCAATACGAAGAGCTGCAGGATTATCGCCGATATCCATCGCTTCTGAAAATGTCAGCAGGAAATAATTGTGTCCATGTGCATCCCAGTGCACATTTGTTGCCTGCATATCTCTTGAAATCTGGATATCCAGCAGCACCGGTTTCGCATGATCCACCGTGTCATCAAAAACATTGAGACCGACATAATGTTCGATCCTGTTTTTATGAATATCGAGGAATGAAAAATACAATCCGCCTGCAGCTTTAGGTACTGTCAGATCTGTAGTCCTGTTCCTGTTTGTCCCGCCTCTGTCGGTGCTTGCAGCAGCCCCTGCACCCATACCCGTGGCATCGGTATTCCAGGTACTGCTTGTGCGAACATAAAATACCCTCAGATCACCCTGTCCGTCTGTACTTGTCGTACATGACGGATCAATAAATGACCCGATATCAAACTGATTTGTTCCGCCGTTGAATGAAAAAGCCGCCGCATTGGCCACAGCGAATGAAATTTGATTGTTGCTGTTTTCAATAGGCTCTGTAAATTCCAGACGGAGAATATCATCAGAAATACTGGCGACACCTGCCCACTCAGAGGCTTCTGTTGTCGGACGCCATGTTTCCCCCGGATGTACCGGAAGATTGGCAACGCCGAGACTGCCGGTAAGGTCAGCCGGTAAGCCTGTTTCATTAGCAACCCTCAGCTGAGGCTGTCCTGTATCCCACTGTGAACAGGTTCCAGCAAGATTAACCGATTCCGCAGCTGCCACCCATCCGCCTGCGGCATTGCTGTCCCTGACGGTAGTGATATTATATGCTTCTGCAAACGAAACCAGCGAGCTGTCGTTAACAGGAATATTGAGATTCCAGATGTCTCCGAGGTTCTCGCTGATCATATCGCAGCCGTTATTATAAAAATTTCCGCTGATATTAAAATCAAATCCGGCCGGAATTGATACAATTGAAGAATTATAATCGGACCCGTTATATGCAAGGGGAACTCCAAGAAGTCCGCCGAGATCACGGTTAAGGACGGCATTCGGGTCCGCAACATACGGATCGAAAATTCCGTTGGATCTGAAAGAATTGTCTGTATCATTATTATAGAGAAAAAGATCATCCTCTCCGCTTTCCGGATCGGTATATAAATAATTCGTTCCCAGCAGGACAAGATCTTCACCAATATCCAGCTGAAAACCTGTTGCTGTGTCAAATGTATAACTGCCCGCATACAGGATCAGGCTGTTTGCGAAGGCAAGGTCTGTAAAAACTGTAACATTTATTCCCGGCGCATAAATATGAGTGTCACCGCTTATTGTCGGTGTCCCGGCACTGTCAATCTGAAAAACCGCACCTGTATTGTCATATACAAACATTTCTCCCGAAAGAGTTATATTCGCATCAATATTTAATATTTCAGCCTGATCTATTGTCAGATTCAATGGAGGGATTCCCGCACCGACAGCCCCGCTGAATGTAATATCCCCGGCAGCACCGGCTGAAACCGTAAAGAGGGTATTTGCCGCTGCTGCATCGACTGTACCGTCAAAATAAAGGTCGTCGCCGGCCCCTGTGCCTGATGAACTTATAACAAAAGGTCCTGCTGCATTCAGATTGATATCGGCTGAATTTGAATCTCCGGGAGTATTATTATCATCAAACAGAACAATGCCCGATGTATCGCTGATAACATCTCCGCCGTTGAGATTAATAATGTTTCCGTTAATCCTGATTGCCTGATCGGCATAAACAGAATTTACATTACAGATATCGCTGGCAGAAATTTCCAGGCTGTTCAGATTTGTCCCGTTTCCTGCCATGCCCGTTATTGTGACATTTCCATTGGCACCTGCATTCAGAATCAGATTAAAATCGGCATCGATCGTTGATGAGAAATCGATGTCCTGCAGGTTGGCTCCGCCGGTTGCAACAGAAATATTCCCGCCCAGCGTTACGGGACCTGTTATGGATACTCCCGTTCCGCCTCCGGCTGCTCCGGTTGTCCTTATGTTTCCGTTAAGTGTTACACCTGCAAAACCATTAATATCGACATTTCTTATTTCATCCGCATTGCCGATTGCCCCGACACTTACTGTTCCGGCAGCTCCGCCGGTATTAAGATTAACATCTTCATCTGAAGTTCCGTATATATTCTGAATATCTATGGTTCCGCCGCCCGTTGTATTTACAGCAAGATTACTTCCATCCGAAAGCCCGATATTTCCGGTAGTAAAATCAATGTTACCGGAAGCCGCAGTAAAGGTTGTAACTCCTCCGGATGTCATAAGGAATCTGTTTGTTCCTGCCGGAGAAGCAGCATATGTCGCTGCATTCGTATGGTAGACAGTTCCGTCAAAAGTGATAGTTCCGCCCGCGGCTGCTGTAACAGCCGTCACAGTGCCCACGCCTGCACCTGCCGCGCCGATATTTGTTATCTCAATATTCAACCCGTCAACCGTCAGGTTGTCCAGTGCTGTTCCCGCGCCGATTGAGCCCTGAATTGCGACATCTCCGTCTCCGGCATCAATAACCAGGTTCTGAGCTCCGTTTATTGCCGAACTTATGCTTATGTTATTGTCCGCTGCCGTCAGGGTAACAGCATCTGCCAGTAAAATTGCGCTGTTGCCTGTAAAAGCGATTCCGCCGGCGGCGTTTATTGTTTCAGCCAGCGAAAAACTGGCGGCGAAATCATCAATTGTCAATATACCGGCAACATCCCAGTCGCCTGCAGTATCCGGAATTGTTATACTTGTTGTACCGTTCAGATCGACATTCCCGGAATTGGCAGTTGTTAGGTCAGCCGCAGCCTCAAAGGTGATACTGGCAGCCGTAATATCAAGCACATCGGCTGCAGCGCCGGCATCCAGATCGATAGCTTCATTAAAGGTTACAAGCGAAGGCGCAGCGGAGGTTCCGGCCTGCAATACATCAGCCGTTACCGGGCCCCACACTGTAAAGGTTCCGCTCGTATCAACTGTAATTGTACCAAACCTGTTGTCGCCTGCCGTACCGTTAATTACATCTGTGACAGCCGCGCCGAATGCAACATTCCCGT
>CAZKOK010000289.1:0-5524 GCA_964554355.1 uncultured Spirochaetia bacterium
GATCGATGGATTCGGTTTTGATAATCCGCATCATGCTCATACTGCCCAGAAAATGAATAATCAGGGCGGTTTCCAGATATTTCCGGTTAAATGCTTCAATCCCGGCGTCTTTCATTATATTCAGGACAAGATCAAGAATTATCTGGATTTTTTCCTCGATTTTGGTAAGAGGAATGGCTTCGGATAAAAGAATATTGATAAGGTCGGCATCTTTCAGAAGTTCGGGGAGAAATCCGTCAAGAATAAGTGAAAGTTTTGCACCAGGATTATCAAGCGTCCGGATTTTATCAAGCATCCGGCTTGCAAGATCGGCCCATCCTTCTTCAACAATGCTGCGGACAATTTCTTCCTTGCTGCTGAAATATGTATAAATGCTGCCCACGGGAAGTCCGCTTTCCTTTACGATATCTGAAATTGACGTATTGTAATATCCGTTTTTAGAGAAAAGCGTCTTTGATGTATCCATTATCAGATTGCGTCTGGATTCGTCTTTCATTCTTGCCATATTTACAGGATAGATTGATTAGTGTGTTACGGCAAGTGAATTCTCCATAATAAACTGCGAAAGAGCACAAAGGACACGAAGCAGCTTGATTTTTACAGGCTTCTGTGCACTGCTGAATTTTTAAATATATTAGTATGGAAAATAAAAAGAAAAAGTGAAATTCCACTGAATTCCTTATCATTGTGCACTCGTGGCTGGCTAATAATACAATTCTTCCACATTTTCTATGAAAAATATTCCAAAATGTGTTATATTAAGGGAAATTGGGTCGATTGACGCATATTTTAAAGTAATTAATACCGAACATATTTGAAAATGTAAATTTTTATAGCCCGGGGAGTGTATTTCAGATATGCCGTCAAAAGGTACTGATTATTCCATACTTCTAGTCGATGATGATCCGATTATTCTCGAATCAGCCTGTATAAAACTGTCCCAGAAAGGTTATCTTGTTATTCCGGCAAACAGCGGAGAGGAGGCTTTTGCCCTTCTCGAAAAAAATGACTTTGATATTATTATTACCGACCTGATAATGTATGACATCGGCGGGATTGAGGTCCTTAAGCATGCCAAGGAAAAACGCCCCCAGACAATAGTAATTATTCTTACCGGAAATCAGGACTACAGCCTGACTCTTGATGCATTAAGAAATCATGCCGATGATTTTCTTTTAAAAAGCTCATCAATCCGCGAAGTTATTTTCAGAATGGAAAAATGTATTGATCGTCTGGAACTTGTCAATAATTATCAGCATGTTGAATCGGAAGTTAAAAAAAGGACACAGGAATTATCAGCAATCAATGAGGAACTGAACCTGCAGATCAGGGAAAAACTCAAAATTGAAAAAGAACTGCGCAGGACCCAGCTGCTTCAGGAGAATATTATCGAAGAAAGAACAAAATCACTGAAAGAGGCAAATACTGCTTTGACAGTTCTTCTTGAAAAACATAAAGACAGCGCTAAAAATACTGAAGAGAGAATTTCCGCAGATTTAAAAAGACAGATTACCCCGATAATAGACAAGATCAAAAGACTTGCCGACAACAATGAACTGCGCATGTACGCGGAACTCCTTAACATGGAGATAAACTCGATTGTGGCATCACACTCCGAAAAAATGTCCACGTTTGCCGTCAATTTGACACCGACGGAAATGCAGATAGCAAGCCTTATCCGGAAAGGAAGAACCACAAAGGAAATATCTTCAATACTCGGCAATTCCATCAGGACTATCGAAACGCACAGGGCAAAAATCCGCAAGAAAGTTGGCCTGAATGACCGCAAGACAAATCTGGAGACTTTTCTGGCCAATCTGGAATAAATGTTTTTCAAAATCATTGCATTTATGTCTAATATCTCTACAATTAATACCAGGATCATGATACAGGAAACTCTGAAAGCGACAGGATTACGACATATCCTGGTTATTGACGAAAGTCAGTCTGCAAGGGAAATGGTAGTCTCAATTCTCTCTTCACTTGATGCCGAAATTATCCAGGCAAAAAACGGCGAAGAGGCGCTTGATATCCTCCATAAACAATTTATTGATCTGGTAATTACCGACATGGAAATGTCAGGGATTTCGGGCATTGATTTATGTACGACGATCAGGGCGGACAAGGCGAACCAGGGTATCCCGGTTATTATTTTAAGCGTTTATGACTCCGAGACCGCAATAGAAGAAGGCTACAACGCCGGGGCCGAAGCATATATTTCAAAAAACGAAATCAAGCGGTCGCTGCTAAAAACCGTCCATCAGGTGCTTGCGAAATTCAAATTCCAGAGAGGAAAGAAGATACTGGTTGTTGAAGACTCAAAAACCATCAGGAAAATGGTAACAAGCGGTCTGGCCGAGGCAGGATTTGCGGTTGAGCAGGCCCAGAACGGCAGGGAGGCTTATGAAAGGCTTCAGGATGAAATCTTCGATCTTGTCCTTTCCGATATTGAAATGCCCGAATTTGACGGATTCAGACTTGTCGAACTTATTCAGAGTGATCCGGACCTTGCAACTGTTCCCGTAATTGTTATGAGTACTCATGAGGAAAGGTCATATATCAAGAGGATTATCATGCTTGGAGCTGTCAATTATCTGGTAAAACCGTTTAATATTAACCAGCTTGTGGCTATGATCGAGAGGACCCTTTCCGACCGCTTCATTCTTCTGCACAAGGAAAAAGAACGCGCGGATATGGAACGAAAGCTGATTCTTGCAAGTATTTCCAGTCTTGTACTGGCACTGGAAGCAAGGGATTACTATACGCGCGGCCATTCGGAGGCTGTCAGCACTATTGTAAGCGGAATGCTCGGTCTTTTCGGCGGAACTGAAAAGCAGATAAGTGAAATATCAATGGCAGGGATGCTTCATGATATCGGAAAAATCGGGGTCCGTGACAGCATACTTCTTAAAACGGGAACACTTACGCCGGAAGAGTTTGATCAGCTTAAGATGCATCCTGTTACAGGCGCATCGATTCTTAATTCAATCCCGAGTCTTTACAATGTCATTCCGGTTGTCAAATACCATCATGAGCGCTTTGACGGCGGAGGCTATCCGGAAGGTCTTAAGGGAAAGGAAATTCCGTTCTGGGCAAGAATGACATCAGTCGCCGATACATACCACGCGCTTACCAGCGACAGACCCTACAGAAATGCAATTCCCAGGGAAAATGCTCTGGTTATTGTGAATGAAGTGTCCGGTACACAGCTCTGTCCCGAATGTGTGGCCCTCTTTCATCAATGGATCAGCCGGACCGGCTAACCAAGGGCCACATCAAGCACCATCATTACTATGAATCCGGCCATTGCTCCCAAAGTCGCCACATCAGTGTTCTTTTCAGCCTGCGATTCGGGGATAAGCTCTTCAACCACGACATAAATCATGGCGCCGGCTGCGAATGACAGCGCATAGGGAAGTATCGGCCTGGCTACAATTACCGCAAGCGCTCCCAGGACACCGGCAATCGGTTCGACCACACCAGACAGCTGTCCGTACATAAAACTCCTGAACCTGGACAACCCCTCCCTCCTTAATGGAATGGAGACAGCGGCCCCTTCCGGGAAATTCTGTATTCCTATACCCAGGGCCAGTGCGATCGCTCCTGCCAGCGAGGCAGCAGGAAGTCCGGCCGCTACAGCGCCGAAGGCGACGCCAACGGCAAGACCTTCCGGAATATTATGAAGCGTAATTGCCAGGATAAGCAGAATGGACCTCTGCCAGCTTGTTTTGATACCTTCGGCTTTCTGTCCGGGAATATTGGGGTGTATATGCGGGAGCAGCCTGTCAACCAGGAAAAGAAACAGCCCGCCGAACGCGAAACCGATGGCCGGAGGAATAAATGCCGGAATCGAGGATCCTTCCGACATCTCTATGGCCGGAGCAAGCAGCGACCAGAAACTCGCCGCAATCATTACCCCCGCAGCAAAACCGAGCATTGCATCCAGGACTTTTCTTTTAATTGTTTTAAAGAAGAAGACCATTGCGGCGTCAAGCGCCGTAATAGACCAGGTAAATAGTGTGCCCAGAAGCGCCTGGGTCACCGGAGCCAGCGATTTAAACCATTCCATAAATTCTCCATTTTTCAATAAAATGATTCGTGCTGATAAAAGTATAATCACGAAAAAAGTATGCTGGCAATAATTATCAGTGATTTTTTCCTGCATTAACAGAAATTTCTTTAGTGCAAAAGACAATCCATGTTATAATTTATCCGGAGTTTCCGATGACAATAGCGAAATTAATCAAATTTGTTGAAAGTTTTCCGAAAGTCGATCAAAAGCAGATAGAAATTACTGCGAAGCAGCTAAAAATGATGCACTATGATTTTCAAATGGGCCCGTTCCGGATTGAACTGATGTATGCAGACAATAAAACGGTAATTGATTATCTGAAAAAACTTGAAGCGATGAGTTTTGAACAGTTTGCAGAAACACGCTTTTTTGAGCCGGAGTATAAAGACGGTCCGAAGGATGAATATCTGAAAAAGGAGAAGATACGGCGCGCCACATATGTTGTTTCGCGTTACCATCTTTTATGCATGCTTCGTCTTGATGATGAAAAGGCATGGGACGAGGTTAACGAGTTATATTTTGATGACTGATTTTTGAAAAGAAGGGAGAAAAAGCATGAAGATCAACGGGCAGAAAGCCATTGTTACGGGCGGAGCAATGGGCATCGGACTGGCTGCTGTAAAACGACTGCTTGAACAGGGTTGTACTGTAACAATCTGGGACCTGCAGGAAAAAGCACTGAAAGATGCAAAGGAAGAACTGAAAAATGATGCGGACAGGCTGTTTTTTCATCAGTGTGATGTGACCGACAGTAAAACTATTTACAAACTTGCCGACACCGCGCGCAGGGAAATGGGCGGAATCGACATACTGATAAACAATGCGGGAATTGTCCTTCCCGGGTATTTCCATGAGGCAGGAGACGGGAAACACCTAAAAACCATTGACGTCGATCTGACTTCGATGGTTTACACGATAAATGCGGTGCTTCCGGGAATGTACGAACAGAATTCCGGGGTAATAGTGAATATATCGTCGGCCGCCGGCGTTATCGGCATACCGGGAATGGCTTCCTATTCCGCGGCAAAATGGGGCGTATTCGGGCTGACCGAAGGATTAAGGCACGAAGCCCGCAACAGAAAGAAAAAGGTCCGCTTTGTAAGCATTCACCCGAGTTATCTGGCAAAGGGACTGTTCGAAGGCGCAAAACTGAAAGGTCTGGGCAGCATAATAACGCCGAGGGTCAAAAACCATGATGTTATTGCCAGGGCCATTGTAAAATCAGGAATAATGCGGAAAAAAACCGTGGTCTACCGGCCGCGCTCTGTAAGGCTGGCGGTCATGCTGAGGGGCATCCTGCCCGATAAGGCTTTTTTTGGTTTAATGAGATTTTTGAATGTGCATAAAAGCATGGACAGCTGGACGGGGAGGGGAAATGGCTGATTTGACTGCGCCCGCTAGCGGGGCGAAAATCGGAAAAATCCGGATTAATACCGTAAAAGACCTTGAAAC
>CAZKOK010000289.1:5534-5754 GCA_964554355.1 uncultured Spirochaetia bacterium
AGCGCTGGTGAAAAAGGCGAAAGAAGTGCAGAAAAGCTGGTCGGCGGCAAAGTACAGTGCAAGAAAAAAACTGCTTATCAAAATGCGTGAATATATTGTTTTTCACGCCGATGAAATCGCCCGGATCAACTCTGAATGCACAGGCAAGACCCTGAATGATGCATTTATTGCGGAAGTATTTTCAGCAGTAATGTGCGTCGGTTATTATACAAAAGCCGCA
>CAZKOK010000290.1:0-5742 GCA_964554355.1 uncultured Spirochaetia bacterium
GATTTTCGGATGAAACGCATCCTTCGCAGACAATATCCTCTGCTTCGACCCCGAATCCGAAGATTTCAAACCAGCCGTCACTTAATTCCCTGCGGCGGTCCTCTTTTTCAACATTCGGTTTATATGCCGGGCAAAGATCGCATCTGTATCCGCATTTGGAAATAACAGCTTTTCCCATAATAATCCTCCGGAATGAATTTCAGTAATTATTATATTATTGAACTTTGTCAGCTGCATGTCAGGTTTTCAGGCTACTTCCAGATGAATGCGGCAGATCTTTTGCCGAGTATATAATCATTAAATGCAAGCCCGGCCCGGGAGCCGGCGTATGCCTGACAGACCATAAGAGGCAGAAGATGTTCTTCGCGCGGATGGCAGTATCGCGCTGCCGGAGCGCTTTCCCAGTTTTCAAGATTATTCAGACGGGATTCTTCGGAAAGATCGCCGGTACATGTATTAATCAGCCAGTTCTGGAAGCTGTCGTTTGCTTCGTCCGCCCCGTGGCCGCCTTTCCATGAAAATGCCTGCATATTGTGAAAAGAGAAACCGGAACCGATTAATAGAATATTTTCACCTTTCAGAAACTGAAGGGCTTTTCCCAATGCCAGATGCGCCGATGGATCAAGGCCGCGGATCAGGGAGAGCTGGATTACCGGTATATCGGCTTTCGGATACATTAATATCATCGGGATAAAAAGACCGTGATCAAAGCCCCGGTCGGGTTCCTTTATTGCCGGAATTCCCCTTTTTCCAAGTTCAGAGACAATCCTTTCTGCGAGTTCAGGATTTCCGGGTGCCGGGTAATTGACAGCATACGCTTCATCGGGGAAACCGAAATAATCGTACAGCATCGGCGGAGACGGATTCGAAAGCACCGATGCCTGATCTTCTTCCCAGTGGGCGCTGACTGTAATTACCGAATCCGGTTTTCTGATTTTTCCGGGAAGGTGCTGCATGAAAGCAATCATCGCAGTATGGCTTTCATCACCCAGCAGGGGGAGAGGCCCGCCGCCGTGGGATAAGTAAACAACAGAAGCGGAATTATGACTGCTCATAGTCTGAATATAGTAAATTTAAATCCCGAATACAAAATAAATCTTTTTTGGGGGCGGATTCCCGGATATTATTTTAGAATGAATGAATCCAGCATGCTGAACAGCAGGCGGTTGGATTCTTCTGTAAATTTCTCTGTATCGCTCATCAGACGTTCTGCATTGTGGATAAACGGCGCTTCGGTCAGTTCATTACCGCAGTTTTTAACAAGTTTTCCGACCTGGTCCGTATCGGCCTCAAGGTGGAACTGCAGGGCGAGTACCCTGTCGTTATAAATGAATCCCTGATTTGCCGTGGCTTCACTTTTAAACAGATGGACAGCTCCGTCCGGCAGCCCGAATGTATCGCCGTGCCAGCTGAAGGCATGGAATTTTTCCGGAAGATGCGAAACGGCAGGATGATCATTAATTTTTTCTATCGGAAACCAGCCGATTTCCTTTTGTTTGTTTTTTATCACCCTCGAACCGAGAACATCGGCGATAAGCTGCGCCCCAAGGCAGATACCAAGCACATGCATCCCGGAATCTATTGCCTGACTGATGAATTGTTTTTCGGCATGAAGGTAAGGGCAGCTGTCATAATCGTAGACGCCCATCGGCCCGCCCATTATTATCAGCAGATCTGTATTGTTAAGGTCCGGAGCAGTCCAGTGTTCATGGAATGCCGTTGAGCTTATGCTGAACTGCCTGGCGGAAAGCCATGTTCCTATTCCGGCCGGTGTTTCGAAATGGACATGCTGGAAGAAATGGGCGCGTCTGTTCACGAGGTTATTTTAAATTGATGTTTTCATTAACGCAATACATGCTTTGGATAAACATTTTAAATGTTCTTTTTTTTTGCCTGTTTAAAAAGTGCATTGACTAAAATCCCGGTCGGGAATAATCTGACAAAACCGGATGATCCACGTAAAAAACCTATCGAAGACTTATAAAATTCCCCTGAAAAAGGCCGGAGTCGCCGGCGCCGTGCGTTCCGTATTCAAAAGGGAGTACCGGCTGATAAAGGCCCTGGATGAAATCAGTTTTTCTATCGGAAAGGGTGAGCTGATCGGCTATATCGGACCGAACGGTGCCGGGAAAAGCACAACCATAAAAATCCTTTCAGGGATACTCGTGCCGGACGGCGGTGAGTGCGTCATAGACGGATTTGTGCCGTGGAAACAGCGGAAAAAGTATGTCCGGGAAATCGGCGTTGTATTTGGACAGCGGACCCAGCTGTGCTGGGACCTGCCTGTAAGGGATTCATATGAGCTTTTAAGGGACATTTATTCGATTCCGGCAGCACAGTACCGCCAGAGTCTGGATGAGATGACCGAAATGCTTGATCTTGTTCCGTTGATGGATGTTCCGGTCCGTCAGCTGAGTCTCGGTCAGAGGATGCGCTGTGATATCGCTGCTTCGCTGCTGCACAGGCCCAGACTGCTTTTTCTGGATGAACCGACAATCGGGCTGGATGCCGTGGCGAAATTCGCCATCAGGGACTTTATCACCGAAATAAACAAAAAGGAAAAGGTCACTATTATCCTGACCACTCATGATATGGATGATATAGAAGCACTGGCTTCAAGGATTATTGTAATAGGCACCGGAAAAATCATTTTTGACGGGGCCATGCAGGAATTAAGGGCATCAATTCCTGCGCACAGACATCTGATTCTTGATTTCAATAAATCGGATGAGCTCAGGGAATTCTCTGAAAATATAAAAGACAGGAAGAATATAACAATAGTTTCGGCGGAGGGAACCCGCGCTGTAATTTCCTTTGATCCTGTGAAAGTAAAGCCGCAGGACCTGGTAAAAACGATTTCGGACAATTACAATTTTGCGGACATCGCCATTGAATACCCTCCGATAGAGGAACTGATAGCCAGACTTTACAGTGAAATGAAGACATAAAATAATTCTTATGATCAGCATGTTTAAAAAAGGAGCCGTTTTGATTTCAGGTTTTGCCGGTATTGTTAAAAACAGATTTATCAATTCTCTTCAGTACAGGGCCGCTGCAATTGCCGGAATGGCTACCCAGATTTTCTGGGGCCTGATTATGATAATGATCCTTGATGCGTTTTACAAAAGTTCAACGGCAGTCCCGCCGATTTCATTCCGGCAGACCTGCAATTATATCTGGCTCGGACAGGCTTTTCTGGCCCTGCTTCCCTGGAATTTTGACAGGGGGATCGAACAGATGGTAAGGGACGGAAGGATTTCCTATGATTTTGTCAAACCGCAGAATGTTTACGCTGTCTGGTTTGCCCGGGCTCTGGGATGGAGAACGGCATCATCATTTCTGCGTGCAGTCCCGCTCCTGCTTTTTGCCGCATTTGTCATGCCGCTTATCGGGCTTGACCATCTTGCGCTTTCTCTTCCGGCTTCTCCGCTTTCATTCCTTGCCTTTACTGCAGCCATGACTTTTGCCGTTCTGCTTGGCTGTTCGATTGTAGTGATTCTGAACACAACACTGATCTGGACAATCTCCGGATTGGGGACAGTGCTGATAATCAATGCAGCCGTAACTATTTTCTCCGGTATGGTTATTCCTCTTCCGCTGTATCCTGACGCATTTCAGAAGATTCTGGCATTTCTGCCGTTCCGCGGGCTGACGGATGCTCCTTTCAGGCTTTACAGCGGGCATATTCCGCCTGAAGGATTTTTTGGAGTAATTCTGCACCAGGCTGTATGGACCGGCCTGCTGATCATATTCGGTATCCGGCTGCTCGAAAAAGGGCGGGCAAAGCTTGTGGTTCAGGGAGGATGATACGGGAACGGTAAGGCTTTATTTTCACTATATGAAAATCTCGATTAATTCGCAGCTTCAGTACCGGACTTCCGTCATTCTGCAGAGCATAGGCATGTTCTTCATTAACGGAATTGAATTTCTGGGTGTTTACGCGCTTTTTTCAAGATTCGGAAGTCTGAGGGGCTGGACGCTGCCCCAGGTAGCCCTTTTTTACGGACTTATAAATATTGTTTTCGCCGTTGCCGATGCTTTTTCCCGCGGTTTTGATCAGATGAGCAATCTTGTGCGGATGGGAGATTTTGACCGTTATCTGCTGCGTCCCCGTTCGACGATTCTGCAGATCCTTGGATATGAATTTACCCTGAGACGGTTCGGCAGGCTGACCCAGGGCACAGCTGTGCTCGTTTACGGCTGGATTATGCTCAGGCCGGACCCGGTAAATCTGCTTGTACTGGCCTGGGCTGCTGTCTGCGGTATTTGTCTGTTTACCGGTATAATTATAATTCAGGCGGCAATAACCATCTGGACGGTTGAGACCCTTGAAATAATGAATATATTCACATACGGCGGAGTGCAGACAGCAAATTATCCGCTTTCCATTTATCATAACGTTCTTCAGAAGTTTTTCCTGTTTGTTGTGCCGATCGGGATGATAAGCTATATGCCGGTCTGCGCCGTTCTGGGACGCGAACCTCTTCCGGGTCTGTCCCCGTTATTCGGTTATTTTGCTCCTGCTGCCGGGATTCTGTTTTTATTACTGACTCTGCAGTTCTGGAAAACCGGCGTAAGGCATTACTGCTCAACCGGAAGCTGAAAACACAAGCTTTGGGGTATCCTGCAGCGGCGCAGTACTGCGGGACCGGCTGCCGCCGGAATCATTCGGAAATATATAATCCGTAAATTATTTAGATATCTTTAAGCCTGTATCATACTGCATCTTTATCAATAATAATTATTGTAAAGGAGATGGAGATGAGGATATTATTGCATATCAGCGTAATGAAGATTCCGGAAGTCAGACAATTATGCGACAGGTTGTAATGGCGGGTCTTGAAATGGTGTCTGCTCCGGTTGACCGGATTTCCGATGGAATGGGAATGATTATTGATGAAATTGCAGAATATGATAATTCCAAATATGCTCTTTGATATTCAATTTACTATTTTGAAACCTATGCAATTATCAGAAGCACGGAACCTGAAAACAGTCACGCAAGACAGCTCCTTAACTGGATTATGACCACAGAAGGGCAGGATGCTGTGGAACGGGGAGGATTTGTAAGAATAAAATAAGCGAATTACAGGTTCTTATTGATTTCCTCAATAAACCAGCTTTTATTCTGCTTGATAAAATTGATATTTATCTTTTCAGGTTCTTTCAGGCTGAGGCTTAACTGAAATGATTTGCTGCTTTTGGGAAATTCAGAATCGCTGCAGGTATTAATAATATTTTTATTTTTGAAATGTGATTTCAAAGCCGGAAATATTGTACGGAGAAAACTGTTTTTCTGATAGACAATACTGCCCGGCATTAATCGGCTCTCTTTTATATTATTAAAAAGCTGATCAGGATCATTATTATCCAGGCACGTTTTTATGAACAGAACAGCGTCTTTAAGGTGGCTGAAACCGGTAATTTCCGGTTTTTTCCTGTTTTTCAGCAGCCGGTTTTCAAGAAATCTGGCGACTCCATTCTGATTGTTTGACTGAATAACAGCGGCCGCTTTTTTTTTGATTTCCTCATGCGCGTTTTCTACTGCATATGCCTCATCTGCAATGGAAAACATGGTCAGGTCGTTAATATGGTCCCCGAAACAGATCAGTTTGTCTGCGCCGACATATTCTTTTACAAACTGAACAGCATGCGCTTTTGTCGCCAGTTTGCTGTGAATTTCCAGCCAGTAAAAGCCCGGATTATAAATATCTTCCGCATAATGTATGTCTGCAAGAAAGG
>CAZKOK010000291.1:0-5738 GCA_964554355.1 uncultured Spirochaetia bacterium
AATTTCATACTTTCAATGATTTCCATCCTGACAATACAATTGAAATACAACTCCCCATGGTCAGGCATTTCTTTAAAAACTGCAGAATACTTCCCGTAAGGCTGCCCCCGGACAAAACCGCTCTGGATTTTTCAAAATTTATTTTTTCGCTGAATATCGCTAAAATTTCCATTATCGGATCTACCGACATGAGTCATTATGGTCCGAATTACAGCTATACTCCATACGGAACAGGGATAAAAGCCGAAGACAAAATTCGCAATGAAATTGATGCAAAACTGATAGAATATCTTATGAATATGGAATGCGAATCCGCCTTGGACTGTGCTTACAGGACAAAATCCGCATGTTCAGCCGGAGCTGCCGTATGTTCGGCATATTTCGCATCATTATCCGGAAAGTCAGGAAAACTTGTTGATTATTATACAAGTGCCGACGTGATAAGGGATGACAGTTTCGTTGGATATACAGGTATATATTATATCTGATTTTTTATTTTGATAATTGATTTTTTAATCCATTCCAGTGCAGCATTTAAAAGAATTACTGTATCTTCTTCAGGATTTTTTCTTATGAAAAAACTCAGAACCGGTAAAACAGTTTTAAATACCTCCTGTTTTCTTACCGGAAGCGTATTATAATAATCGGCAATATTTATATTTCCAATTTTTAGAGATTCAATGATGTCAAGATATTCATTAATGAAATCAGCAAGGCCCGTTTTTTCTTTTCCCGAACCGAAAAACACAGGTGACCCGGAGTTTTTTTTCCCGTTTTTTCTTTTAATATTTATTCTTTCACCATTGCTTTCAACAGGAATTATTTCCATTCTGTCTTCGGAAAAACAGTTCTCGAGTCTTTGTTTATAATTGGACATGTTCCTGGTTTTGTATCTGATTTTATTTCCAGTCATGATTTTTTCAATATCTGTATTCCGGAAAATTATATTCATACATTTGCCAAGTAATGGTTTGTCTCTTGTCTGTTCCATAAAATAATATTCATAGATATATGTTTTTCTTGCATAAATTTTACCTTCGGGATATGAAAAATCAGCACCAAACAGATGGCATTGCCTTGCACCGAGTTTTGCACACAATGATAAGGCAGCATGAGTAACATTGCCTCCGCTGATATCGATTGCAGGAAAGTTTCTCCAGTATTTATTTATATAGGATGAAAAAGGATGGGATGTGCTTATGAAATGAACAGAGTCTGAAAAGTCCTGAAGCAGCCTTGGAGAAGCAATGTCAACAACCAGAGGGATATCCCTGCAGTGGATGTTTATAAAATGAAGATAGCTTATATGCTGGCAGTCAATTGAAATTATACAGTCGGGTTTTATATTTTTGCTTATCAGATAGGGAAGTGCAGTATCGGTCGAAATGCAGAAAACCGAATTACGCATTTCAATTAATTTATCGATCTGCATTTCAAGACTTGGGCCTGCAGCTATTACTGCACAGTTTTTAACAGGAGCAAGTGTATTATTGTTTTTTGAAGCATTTACAAGGTTTTTTAATGTATTTGTAAACCATCTGCACCCGAAATGAGACTGGACAGTAAAATCGTCTTTTATCCTGTCTATTGTATAATTTATTGCATTATAGATGCTTCTGTAATATTCATTGTATTTTTTCTGCTGCTGATGCAGAGGAATTACTTCCAGATCACCATGAATGCCCGGAACATATGCTCTTAACAGATACAATGAAAATGAATTGAAATCTTCGTCTACAAGTAAATGTACCCGTGTATTTGAAAAGATCCTTGAAAAATCAAAGCTGTGGAAAAGCATTTTTACAAGTGAAGGATCCTTTTCAATGATAATGACTGCAGTTATTTCCTGTCTTTTCAGCAAAGGCAGAATATGATAACCGCCTCCCAGGCCGAAAACTATTTTTGCGCCTTTTTTTGAAAAATGATCGGAAAGCCTTTCTCCTTCCTTTTCAGGATCAAAAGCTGAATGAAGGGGCTGTTCCTTTCCGTTTTCCATGAAAAAGGGAATAAGCAGACCATTTCTTGACTTTTTAAAACCAATCTGACTGTTTTCTTCAGCAGATGATATCTTTTTTGCGGTACTTGGATTAAAGGCCGAAAGGCCAATCAGATTTTTCTGGAAAAGCTCATTATTTATAATCATAAAATCCTATTTATTATAGTTTTAATTTCTTCTTCTGCCAATTCTTTTATGGTATTTATATTTCCTGTTTCCCCGGTTATATATTTTTCGATTATCCCGCTGCAGTAATGACTCAGGAATTCTCCGGTCAGAGTATTTTCCAGAAAGTCCCTGCTGTTCAGATTTTCCGAATTTATTTGATTTATATTATTTTGAATTATATCCAGATACTCCTTTACAATTGCGCGGTTTTCAATTGTGTTCTTTTTACCTGAACTTATAATTACCTTGTCCTGGCTGTATCCTACAGCTGTTTCAATATCAACTCTGGGGAATACTTTTCTGGGATGTTCATCAATAAGATTGTAAATATATCCCCTGTTTTCATTTTTAAACCAGGAACAGTAGGCGTTTAGTGATGGTCCTGTATAATAATTTCCATATTTCTCGGGAACAATATCAGCTCTCTTGCGGTAAAGGATTGTGTTCTCGGTCATGGTTTTTTTACTCCATGATCGGAACAGATTGTAATGATAATGTCCCTTGCCGTGACTTTTAATATCGTAATATAAAAAATCAAGACCGGATGTAAATATTTTTTTAACATTGTGTTTTATTAAAAAACTGACTGCCGAAGTGGCAACGGAACCATTGTCAAATATTTTTATACTGTTAATTCCTGATTTTTCATAAAAAAACGATTCAATAAGCATTGAAGTATTCAAAGGGAAAACACTGTATCTGGAAAACAGTCCGGCATCTGCAGTCAAAGGCGAAATCAGTTTTTTGTCTGATTTCTTTATGCCGTATAAATAATAGCTTGAATAATGTCCAGGATCGGTATGGAAAACATAATCATATTTAATTCCAAGGCAGTCCAGAATACTGGCTGCTGAAGAAAAAGTAAAAATGGTAAACTTTTCATTTATAATTTCCCTGTATTCCCGGGTTTTTTCAACTGATGGGCCTGACCCAAGAAGAAGAACCGGTTTGTCTATTTCAATATCAAAGCCGCATGGATTATTATCCCTGATATTCAAA
This sequence comes from uncultured Spirochaetia bacterium, assembly GCA_964554355.1. Classification (GTDB taxonomy): domain Bacteria; phylum Spirochaetota; class Spirochaetia; order CAZKOK01; family CAZKOK01; genus CAZKOK01. Next base: position 3,164 of record CAZKOK010000291.1, read on the forward strand.
AGACAGTTTTTAATCCATTTTCTTCCGAATCTGAAAATTGTTGTACGCGATGATATCGCTTCATTCAGAAAAGCCTTTATTGCCGAATTTACCGTTTCCGCCATATCCCTGAACAGACTGCATATACCCGTATTAAAAATCACTTCGGTATCAGAAACTTCATACAATGATATTCTCTGTTTTAAAAAACTGTATATATTCCCGTCTGAAAGAATTGAATCAGCCGGACTGAAAACCGAATTATTACTGAAAAAGATATCCGAATAAACAGTTATTACTTTTTTACCCTTTTCAGAAAGTATTTTCCCGATATAATTCAGACCCGGAAATACTAAAACAAATATATTTTTATCAAGATTAAATCCGCCTTTTTCAATAAACATCAGAGCTTCTTTTTCGGGATCGTATGCTGAATGTATATTTTTATTATTATATCTGCAGCTGGTGCTTTCGTTTTTCGCTTTTGTTAATACAAATGCCATATTATGTAATTATATTAAGGATTTCACTGCTTTGTTCAGGATAAATATATGAACTGCATTCAAGATAATTCTCCTTAAAGCCTGGAAAAATCCTTTTTAAGGCTATTTTAATCTGATGAATTATAATATTTACGCTTTGAACTGAATTATTCTGAAACATAATAATTATATTGTCAGTCGAAGACGAATAAACTGATCCGTTACCACTGAAAAGTGATGAAAGAACATTGATAATATCATAGCGAATGAAATTCCTTGATATATCCCTGTAATTCCCGGTAAGGTAATTCAGGTATTTTTCAAATGATATATTTAAAAGCTGAAATACTGTATTATGCCGGTCAGAATAATCGGCCCTGGACTGAAAGTCCTTTCTGTACTTTTCATGTTTATTAACAATATAATTTTTTTCAGGAAGAATATCATAACGCGAAAAAAGTCTGTTGCTGTCAGATTCAATAAGTTTACTGAAATCAGTTTCCAGAGATTTTATATTTAAATCATTATCACAGTCAAAAAGTGAAAAAAAACCGTAGAAATGATTACCATGCCGTACAGGAAGGAAAATTATATTTTCCAGCATGTCGAATTCTCTTGTAGATAATTTATTTGAAAAATCAGAAAGATCCTTTTTTACTGCCCTGAATACACTGTTTTTATTTCTAATAACTCCTGAATCAGCAGACAGCCTTAAACGGTTTGAACTTGTTTCATCAAAACCTTTCAGTAAAAGAGGGTAAAGCATATCAGAACTTCTTGTAATTTTTAAAAGCAGCGCGGCTTTGGATGCCTTTTTGCCGGCAATATCAAATAAAGAGCATATACTGTAAAGGTTTGAATCCTCAGTTTTTTCCCTGTCTTTATTTTCATGCAGATTATATGCTGCTTTAAGAAAAGATCCGGGTGATTTTATTTTGTCCATATTTGAAACAAGGGAAGGTTTTAACTCCTTCCCTTGTTCTTCAGCTTTGTTTAACAAACCCATTATGGCAACAACCCAAGTTCTTCAAAAAGTTTTTTGTATACTTCGAAATGTTCAGATCTTGCAAATTCCTGTATTTTTTCTTCGGGCAGTGATTCAAGCAGTTTATCCATATAGCTTAAAACCGACTTGATTTCATTTTTAAGATTGTCATCAAGCTGCATATTATCGGAACTTTCACCGCCAACGTAAGACTCTCCGCTTTCAGCCCTGATTTCGTCCGCATTAGGAAGATCAATTTCTATAAAATCATTTGCTTTATTAGTTGTTTCTTCTTCAGAAAGATCAAGTTCCTCATCCAGTTCGATTCCCTGGATGCTGTCTTCCATTTCAGTATCAACTGTTATTTCAGTTTCATCAGGAATATCCGTTGTCTGGCCGGCTTCTTCCGTTATATCAGCAGAATTTAGGATATTATCGAGTTCGTCGCCGGTCAATGCTATTGTCTCATCGTCATCTTCTTCAAAGAAACCCGCATTCAGTCCTGAATCGGATTCTTCTTTTCTAACTTCAGAACCCGAAATATCCCTGATGCTTGAAATTTCTTCCTTAAGACTGTGAAGTTCATTCTTGATTGATGAAAGTTCATTTTCAATTTTCAGCAGAATCTGATTGTCTGCTGCAGGACCTGCGGTCATTTCGATTTCTCCGGCAGACGGTTCTTCAGTGCTTTCAGCTGTTTCTAAATCCTCGAGTCCGAATTCCTCTTCATCAGTTCCGATTATATCTTCTTCAGGAACATCCGAATCGTCAATTTCAATTATACCTTCTTCAAGTTCCGATATTTCATCACCGCTGTCTTCTGACAATTCGATTTCCTCTTCCGGAACATCAAGATCAAATTCAAGGTCGTCAGGAGCCGTTTCTGCCTGCTCAATAATCTGATTATCAGAATCAAATATTTTTTCTTCGCCAGCCTCTCCGTTTGAAAATTCACCTACGGATTCACCGATTTCAGCCAGATCTTTTTCAATATCCGGAAGATCTGATTCAATATCGGAAATATCGGTATCATCAAGGCCTTCAAGTTCAAGTTCTTCAGCTTCAAGATCTTCAATTTCTTCTGATAATTCATCAACTTCCGCACTTTCGGAAGCATTGTCAAAAGAAA
>CAZKOK010000292.1:0-5647 GCA_964554355.1 uncultured Spirochaetia bacterium
GCCCATATACCTGGTCCGAAAGAAAGACCGGTTGGTCCGCGGATAGCAAAACTGACCGATGACATGCTGGAATTCGCCGAAGAACCGGGAGAAATCATCATACTTGATGATCTTGGAATTCCAATCAGAGCCGGAGATGAGGAAAGACGATATTTCGAAGGTCCATGGATCCATAAATACCGGGAAAAATATTACTTCTCCTACTCAACCGGAACTACCCACAAGATTGTTTATGCAACGGGAGACAGTCCCTATGGTCCGTTCACTTTCCAGGGAACAATACTGAATCCGGTCGAAGGCTGGACAACGCACCATTCCATTATCCAGTTTAACGGTAAATGGTATATCTATTACCATGATGCAAGTCTCTCCGGCGGAATAAATCATAAACGCTGTGTAAAAATGGCGGAATTAGTGTATAATCCAGATGGGACGATAAATACCATTGATCCCTGACGGAATGTAAATGCACGATCAAAACTGCTATCTGATCTGGAACGCAAACTCACTCAAGCTTGTGCCTCAGCGTATTTATACCATGGGGCGCGGCGGCAATTGTGATATACGCATAAATGACAAAAGCATCTCGCGCGAGCACTGCCGCATTCAGTGGCAGGGGAACAGTATTGTTATAAACGATACGGACTCAACCAACGGTATCTTTGTAAACAACAGGAAGATCTCAAAGGCAGCTGTAAAGGACGGCGATTTCATTACATTGGGACAGACAACAATCTCTGTCAGGATTGTCCCGCGTGATGATGAAACCCTTACGCCTTCGGATACGCTTGTAATGGAGCAGAAACTTAAAATGATCCTCGAGGAAATCGATGATCCGGGCCTTGCCGGCAAGCTGAAGGAAATCAAGAGAATATTTGAACGCAAGAAACGCAAACTCTCCGAACTGGCCTACAAGGACGGCCTGACAGGTCTGTACAACAGAAGATTTTTCAACAAGGAACTCGAAAAGGAAATTACCAGAGTCAAACGCTACGGCACATCCGTTTCGCTGCTGCTGATGGACCTGGACCATTTCAAGAAACTGAATGACACCTACGGTCACCAAAAAGGCGATCAGGTCCTGATTGATGTCTCGGACCTTATCCTGAAAAACTCCAGAAGGATGGACATTCCCTGCCGTTACGGCGGCGAGGAAATTGCGGTAATACTTCCCCAGACAGAACTTTCACGCGCGGTAATTCTCGCAGAAAAGCTGCGCAGGATGATACAGGAAAGTACGGCAGGAAAAGGCGTTGAAGTCACAGTCAGTATTGGCGCCGCCGGGTATACTCCGCTGACTGATACTCCTGAAACCATGATCAGTGAAGCCGATACGCAGCTGTACAAGGCAAAGAATAATGGAAGGAACCAGGTTTGTTCTGCCGGGGCATAACCTCACGCGACGACGCTACGAACGAGACGGTTCATGGAAATTCCAGTGGCTTCCGTAAAAAAACCTATTTCACGGAAGTCATAAATATTTGATTTTATTGAGGTGCCCGTAGCGTCGTAGCGTGAGTTCCCTTGTGTTGAGGGTTCACATCCGCCACAGCTCAACATTTTTATACGCTTTGCGGAATCCCATTTCCTCAAGCACAGGGAAATATTCGCTTTCAGATGCTTCGCTACCATTAATTGATTCAACGACAATCTTCTTCACAGGATTGAACTGGCGGTTAAGAAGCGTATGGAAAAAGGAGAGATATTCCTTCAGGTTTTTATTGTCAGGTTTGGCCTTTATTTCCAGTTCGCGGCACTGTCTTTTTATTGTCACAGCCAGTTCTTTGCCGTGCATCACGTAGTAATTGGCCGGAAGACGCTGGGGAAATCCTGCTCTAAAGCCTTTAATTTTGATACCGCATACGCTTGCCGGATCAACAGCATTAAGCCAGTATATTGCATCTTCGGGCAGCCCTTCATTGATAAGCTTCAGGCCGTCATAACTGATGAACTGGATCCCCGGAATGCCCGAGAAAAAATAGCCGCTTATGATTTCGCCGGAAAGTTCCATCAGCCGCAGGGTCCTGAAGATGTTTTTCCACTGAAGCAGAGGCATTTCGTTTGCAAGAATTTCCCTGAAAAGTATGCCGTATCTTGAAAACAGCTGCCTGATCCTGTATTTCTGCAGCTCAAGCTCTTCCACAGGATCAGGGCTGAAATCACGCGCCAAAACAAACCATCCGCCTATAAGTGGCCGCAATGCCTGCCAGCGGACAAATCCCCTGCGGGACTTTCCTTCCCCTCCGGAAGCTTTTTCAGATCGGAATTTATTCAAAATTCCCTTTCGCAGGGTGTTTATATTATCGTTGCTGACAAGTCCGTCCCAGACCTTCTCCCATAAAAGATCCGTCAGGTCAGCAGATCCCGGGCTGTTTTCCGGATTATGTCCTGAAAAATGGTCTTTGATATCAAGGAAACTGTACCTGCCGCGGGACGAAGGAAAAATATCTGCAAGCTGCCTGTTTTTTTCTTCATCTGTATTTTCAAGAAAAAGTTCCAGATCTTCCCTGAATGAAAATGTCGTCCGGTTTTTCCCGGCCCCGAACCATAATATTTCATTGTTCTGAAACAGACTTTCCAGCCAGATCTGCTGGTACGTTTCCAGCCTTGACGGAAGAATAACCTCTTCCCAGGCTGCGCTGTGCGCCGGAAACCCGAAAAGCTTATCCAGTACTTCCTGCAGGTTTTCCCGGGTTTTTCCCTTCTCCGTAATTCCCTGAACAAATGCGCAGAAAAGCGGGTAATAACTGATATCAAGCGTTTTGAACTGCGGCTGATTATAAGCTTTTGTAAGCCTGAGAAGGATTTCCAGGTTCGCCGTTGTGCAGATCTCTATCCGGTCCTTATCACTCCTGAAACTGTCGCATAAAACGCTTCCATCCTCAACCAGGCTGTCAATTGCAGTCTCCAGTTCCCGGTATGCATTTCCGAATACAGATTTAATAAAACCAGTATCAGACAAGGCATAATAGTTCAGCCATTGCAGGAACAGCGATTCGGCATCCTGTTCGGGGTCTGTCCCCATTTTGGATATTTTTTCAATATTCTTTTTTAGGGTTTCGCCTGCAGGATTCCCGTTAAACGAAGTCAGGGGAGTCTGTCCCCGGTCAAATCCGGCGGTTTTTGATATTTTTATGATATTTTCCACTGAACAGATCACATGAACTTCCGCGCCCGGCAGCTTCAGCCGGACAAGTCTTGAAAGCAGTTTTTCCGGAATTATGTCTTCTTCGTCATCCTGCCGGCCAGTTTCACTTGCTGCAGCAGCAAGTTCTTCCCATTCATTTTCAGGAATAATGACTCTGTCCCTGACAAATTCCAGCAGGTCATCTTCAGAAACCGGAGCATATCCTTTAAATACGCGTTTCAGTTTGGCATCCAGATCTTCTATGACCCTGGCCGGGATCTGCGGTCTTAAATGCGAGGAATGGATTATCTGTCTGATCAGTTCATCGCTCAGGTTTGTTTTTTTGCCGAGGTCAGGCGTATCATCCACGTACTGAACATACATAAATGCATTTATATTCTGCCAGTTTACATCGGATGCAAACGGGCTTACAGCAGCTGATTCGGTTTCCGATATTTTTATCTGCCCGGTCCGGATTTCCTCAAGAAGAATTTTGAGGTTTTCAAGATCAAATTCGTCATCAAGGCATTCCCGCCAGGTCTCAAGCAGTATCGGAAAATCCTTAAATCCCGATACTGCATCAAGAATTTTCCGGGATTTCATTCTGTTCATCCACAAGGGAATTCTTTTGCCGAATGAACCGCGCGATAAAAGCATTGCCCTGCCGGCGTTTTCCCGGAACCTTCCACCGAAGAAATTGGTGTTTTCCAGTTTCTGTCTGAGGTATTTTTCCAGGTTCGGCGGACTGATCAGTTCAAAAATATCATCTGATTCTTCTTCCTTCGGCATTAAAAGCAATATCGAATCATTGGTGACAAAAAGCTGAAGCGGAATGCCGTGTTTTTCTTCCCAGGCTTTGGAAAGCGCATATGCAAAGGGATGATTGAGCCTGCCTCCCCACATATTATGAATAATGACCTGCTTGAGATCCGTCACTTTCAGCGGGTCAATGAAAGTCTCAACTACTATGTGCCTGCGGGAAGGAAGCGGACAGCGGGTATGAATTTTCTGTCTTTTAAGATATCCGACAAGTTTTTCCATGGCTGAAGGAGAAAAACAGTATTTCCGGCCGGTTTTTTCAATGAAATCCCGGTCATCAAGCTTCCCATCCATAGTTTCCAGAAAATCCAGAAGCTTTTCGCTGAAATAAAAATCCCTGTTCTGTTTTTCGGCTTTCCAGAAAGGAAGAATATTTAGCGCCTTGTCCGAGACTGTCACAAAAACATCATTGGCCGTTACGCTGTTTATCTTCCAGGCCTGGTTTCCAAGGGTAAAGACGTCACCCAGATTTCTTTCCCATACGAACTCCTCATCAAGTTCGCCGATTCTGGCATTTGTGCCGCTTATCCGCAAATTGTAATAGCCCCTGTCCGGAATGGTCCCCCCTGCGGAATACAGAATGAAAAGCGCATTTCCCTTCGCCTTTACAGTGTTTTCAAGAGGATCGATGTAAATTCTTGGTTTGAGTTCATTGATACGGCTGTTTTCATAACGGCCGGCCATCATATCAATAACCAGATCGTAGTTCTTCCTGATCAGATTCCTGTACGGCCAGCTTGTTTTGAGGAAGGCATAAAGTTCGTCCCTGTCCCATTCCTGTACTGCCGTCATGGCAAGAATAACCTGTGTCAGCACATCGAGCGGAGATTCCGGAATATTTATGCTTTCAATGTCCTGATTAATTATTGCATCAGCTGTCAGACCGGCTGTGATAAAGTCCTTTTCAAATGACGGAACAATAATACCGGAACTGACCTGATCAACACCGTGCCCTGCTCTTCCCACACGCTGAATCGCACCCGAAAGCGAATTCGGCGACTGCACAAGCACAATTTCATCAAGATCGCCGATATCAATACCAAGTTCAAGTGAATTGGTAGCGACGATTGCCTTCAATTCACCGTTTTTCAGCCTGTTTTCGACTGCAAGTCTTATTTCCTTCGAAAGCGAACCGTGATGTGCATAGGCAATTGCTTCATCGCTCATTTCGTTAATTATTCTGGTGATTTTCTCGCATACCCTTCTGGAATTCACAAAAATCAGGGTGGATTTGTTTCTTTTTATGATCTTAAGAACATGTGAAACAATAAAATACCAATGGTCCTTTTCGCTGAAGATGTCTGAATCATCCGAAGGATATTCGATTTTCACCGAGTATTTTTTTGAAATACTGCTGGAAAGGATTGAGATTTCTCTTTTGACATACCGGTAATCAGGCAAGCTGCCTTCAAGTCTGTATCCGGCAATATAATCGGCCACCTTTTCGAGAGGCCGCACTGTAGCCGAAAGCGCAATCCTCTGGAATTCTCCCGCGATTCTGACCAGCCTGTCAATTGCGGTAATCAGATGAGTCCCTCTTTTTGACCCGGCAATCGCATGGACTTCATCAATAATTACAGTCCTGATCCCCTGGAAAATGCCGCGTGAATTTTTCCCCGAAATCATGATGTTGAGACTTTCCGGTGTCGTTATCAGGATTTCCGGAGGGGTTTTAAGCATTTTCCGTCTTTCACCGCTGCC
>CAZKOK010000293.1:0-5645 GCA_964554355.1 uncultured Spirochaetia bacterium
GATTTACCTTCAACTTCCAGATCCGAATAATTACGGTAAATTCTCTCAAAGTAATGAACTGCAAAAGGGATTGCATTTAAATCCTTGTAATTATAGGCCATCAGCAGAAGATAGTAGCCGTTAAAATCATCATCAGGGTATTTTGCAATATATTCACTCAGATACAGATTAAGCAGATCAAGGTTTTTCGACTGCTTGTACAGCTGAATAATCCTCTGCATAAGGATGAAGCGGCTTTCATGGTTGTCCCCCTGCTCCTCCATTGTGAGGAAAATACTGCGCAGTTCCTGCTGCTGTGTTTCACTGCCCGCAATAAAAACCGACGAAGGATCGGCAGCACAGCCGCAGAGGATAAGTATTATTGTAAGCAGAAAAAGAAAATACTTCATTCAAGCAAGGATAATATCATGCACAGCCCGGACATGCAAGAATCATGAAGGAATCAGAATAAAGGAGATACATCTCAGGCACAAAAACAATTGCCCTGCGAAACCTGATATTCTATAGTATTAGTCAGGAGGAAAAAATGGGGAAAAGACAGATTACCATTGCTGAATTTGCCGATGAACTCCTGGAAAGGCTTGAAAAAAACAAAACAGTTGACTGCTGCCGTGAAGAACTGATGAATCTGGCGGACCTGATAAAGATGAAAATCCCGAATGAGAAGATTACGGTCAACTGGCAGGAATAGAAGACAATTATAAATAATAAATTATGAATGGGGACGGATCCAGGTTTGATGAGGGCTGGATGGACTTTCGGATGGCGATAGTTTTGTTGGAAGCCTGTTCGGGGGTTCTCACAGAGTTCACAGAGTGGTTTTGTTTATCGTTTCATGAATATGTAAAGTCTACCACGAAATGGTAGATTTGGCGAAGATCGGAGCATATATTTCTTGTTGAGTCTGTCGCATTTCTCATTTAAGAAACGGCCATTCTCCATTTTCAATGTTCGCCGTGTTCAAACACTGACCATTCTTTTTATCAATTATTACATATTCCGGCGTATCAGGAAGTATCTGTGATGAAAGATCTATTTGTAACAGAAGTCCCTGCTTTTTTGAATTTACCTTAAATCTTGCCATGGAAAATTCTACCATGCAGCCAGATATATTTGAATTCTAAAATTCAGAACTAATTTTATATAAATGCGACAGTTTCGTTATGTGTAGAAACCGTGAAATTAATGCTCCTCAAATATTTTGCTTTAGTCCTTCACCCCATATGAATTTTTCAATATTCTTTAAAGAGGGACTGTATCCATCGACAGTCGAAACCTTTAATGTGGGGACATCATATTTGGGCGGGAAATATTCCACGCCTGCTTCGAATTTACCAGTTTTGCGAAATATTTCAACACGCTTGTCTCCATGATAATATTCTCTTTTTGGATTCTCAAGTCCTCTTTCAAGATGACGCTTGGCACTTAATTCAGCATCAAGATCACAGATAATAATATAATTCTGCTATATTAATTATTTTTGGTACAATTTTGTCCCAAATTGAATGACCGAATGCAGCTTCAATAAGTATTGAGATTTTACCTTCAAGTAATTCAATAATTGACTTAAAAAAAACTTGATTGACAACACCATTCGTATTCTCTGGTAATTGGTCATGCTTAATCCCAAAGGTATTTACATAGCCTTCTTTTAATTCGTCTCTGCTTATTTTGGGAACATAAAACTGCTTAGACAATTTCTCTGACAATATACTTTTACCAGAACCAGGACGTCCGGTCAACATAATACATTTCGGTATTGTTTTCATACTACTCCAAAGTTTTTTCAGATAGATTATTTCGGTTTTTACACAACTAATTTTATATGCAATTCGCTTATTTATAATATATTCAAAAGTATTCCACGTACACAATAAATAAGACTCAAAAAACGAAGATATTTCTTCCAAAACCTCTGTGCCTCCGTGAGCTCTGTGAGAAACCAAATTGAATGGGCCTATTAAAAAATGGATCCCCGCCTACGCGGGGATGATAAAGGGACTGTGGCGCCTTGCTCAGATAGCGCTTTCAATCACCTTAAAACCGGCAGTCACCGCTTTCATAAAAACCTCATCTTCCGAGCAGCTCACGAAATCTTTCTTCAGAAATTCAATAAATTCCTCTTTTTTTATTTTTCCGTTTTCAATCATCTGATAAAAACCGAGACCCGCGAGTGTGCCTGCGATGTAGGTTATGCCGTAAAGCGGGCAGAAGATATAGTGCCGGTTATAAGCGAACCAGTGACTGTGTTCTGTGCCGGAGTTTTTTATGAATGTGTTCCAGCTGCGGGCCCATGAATCCGCGAAGGGCGGAGAGTTATCAGGGTCCGCAGCCAGGGTTTTGTAATAATCATATTCAGCATTGAAGATGATATTCTGCCGGATTATTTTGTAGTGGATGATGCTGCGCAGCAGTTCATCTTTTGTTTTTTTTTCAGTTTCAAGGTTTTCTGCCGCAAGAAATTCGGCAAACGCTGCTGCGGTTTCGGAATGAATGTCCGAATTGGCATAATTAAAAAAGTTTTTGTTCCTGCGCAGCATATAATAGAACATATGGCCTGATTCATGGGCCAGTGTTATCACGTCCTGTATTTGTCCACGGAAGTTCATAAAAAGATATGGGCCTGTTTCCGGTGTTACCGGATCGGTAAATGCGCCGCTGCTTTTGAATTTCTGCAGACGCAGACTGACTCTGTCCCCATTGAATACTGAAAAGATCTGCGGATCAAGTCCGCTGAAATAAGTCTTAAAAATTTTCCTGATTTGTAAAAAGATTTCATCGGCCTTCCATTGCGGTTCTTCTGTCTTTGTATGCAGGAGTCCGGGGAAGCTGATTTCTTTTTTTTTAAGCCTGTTCAAAGCATTTTTGTACTGTTTTTCTGTTTCATTCAGGATCCATTCGCTAAAATTCACGTCCAGGGAAGGGTCCCGGTATTTCGGGAAGTTATTCGCATAAATTCTGATTACTGTCTGCGCGGTATTGCGGATGCATTCATCTGCTGTTTTTTCTGCATCCCGGAACCAGCTGTCAAGCATGGGGCGTAATTCGGCTGCTTTCTCCGGATCTCTTTCATACTGCGAAACGGCTGTTGAAAGACCGATATCATGGCCGTCTGATATGACCGGGTTGCAGAGGGTGTAATTTCTGAATATTTCCTGAAACTGTGCTGTTCCTGCCCTGCATTCTGTATTGGTCAGGACTTGACGGATAAACTGGTACTCCGAATATTTTTCCCTGATTATTTTTGCTATTCTTCTGTACATGCGTTCAAGGAAGTTCCGGTGACGGATATACATGAATCCAAGCGATTTATGCAGATTTATATAACTTTCAATGCTGTTTTTCAAAGAAAAGACCAGTCCTGCACTGGTCTTTATGTCATTTGCTTTTTCAGAGGATCTTGCCTTCTTAAGCCGTTTTCGGAATGCTTTTTTCAGGGATACTGAAGATTCATCAAAAAAGCGGCTTAAGTCCATTTTCAGGTAAGCTCCTTCGAAATCGATATTGCTGCAATGGTGCCGTCCGCAACTGCTGTGGTAATCTGCCGGTAAGACTTTGTGCGCAGGTCGCCAACGGCGTAAACGCCCGGGATATTTGTCTGCATTTCTTCGTCGGTTACCAGATATCCCCAGCGGTCTTTTTCAAGATTGTCCGGGAATCCTGCAAGGTTCGGGATGAAACCGACAAAAACAAATATGCCGTTTGTGCGTACGCTTTTCCGCTCTCCGGTTTTCAGGTTTTCGGCAATTACTTCCATATCCATTGTACCATGTTTAATGAATTCACGCGGTTCATGTTCAAACATGAATTCAATCTTTTTGTCTGCAAAAGCCTGTTCCTGCGCCTGTTTGTTGGCCTGAAGTTCGGCAAACTGATGAATGATTGTCAGTTTTTTTGCGAATCTGGTTATAAACAGCGCTTCTTCTATGGCTGAATTACCTCCGCCGACAACTACAACTTCCCTGTCTTCAAAATACTTTGCGTCGCAGGTTGCACAGTAGGATATTCCGTTGCCCCTGTATTCTTTTTCGCCGGGCAGATTAAGCGGCTTCGGCGAGGACCCTGTCGCAATAATTATTTTCTTTGCAGCAATGTTTTCATAGCCGCCAACAAGTACGGATTTTTTCTCAAGATCAATATTGCTGATCTCGACAGCGGCCCGGAGTTTGATTCCGGTACTCTTTGCCTGTTCGGACATATAGTGGGCAAGCATGAATCCGGGCTGAGTTTCAATAAATCCGAGATAATTGGAAACCTGGTGTGTCGTGGAAACATAGCCGCCCGGAAGGGCTGTATCAACAAGAATGGTGTCGACATGGGCCTGGCCGAGGTAAATAGCTGCTGTCAGTCCTGCAGGACCTCCGCCGAAGATCAGAACATCGGTCTGTGTGTAAACTGGTTTGCTGTTCTTTTTGTGTTCGGCTGCCTTTGCTTCACCTGCAAGCCGGTCAAGGTTTTCCATTATTGCCGATCTTTTTATTCCGCCGGTGAGTCTGTCCCCGACAGGTTCGCCGTTTTCATAAAAAAGCAGGGTAGGTGAACCGGTTACACCAAGGGTTTGGGCAAGCTCCCTGTTTCCCTGTCTGAATATTTTTACAAAATTAACATCATCACCGTAAATATAACTTAAAGCTTCATATTTGGATGCCAGGACCTCGCAGGGAGGGCATTCCGTTGAATAGAAATCGACAACTGCCTTTGGTTTTCGCAGAACTTCTTTTCTGCCTATGCTGCCGTGCTGATTTCCGGCAACAGCGGCACAGCCCCCGCCGCAGATCAGCGCGCTGGGGCAAGTCCTGCACTTTTCAATGGAGAGAACATCACGGTCCTGCCAGTATTCGATTTTTTCCGTATCTTCGCTTATTTCAGGATAGAATGTGCCCAGTTCCTCACCTTTTTTACCAACAGTTGCAGTGCATGAATAGATCCTGCCTGTGTAGTCAAAGGCCCATTCGGTCTTGCAGCCCGGGCATGAATCGAAAAGCGGATCGGGCAGTTCACCATTATCAAAAAGAAACCTTGATACCGAATATGCCGGTCTGTGAAAATCCATAATTACGGGGTGCTTTTTAATGAGTTCATAGATATAATCATACATTTCCAGACGGCTAAAAAGCCTTGAATTTTCTTCCTGGCAGTAATGCAGTCCATAATTTCTGCCAAGCTGGGTTTTGAAACTGCTGTTTTTTGTCCATCTCTTTTTTACCGCATATTCAGCCAGGGCCGGAAGGTTGTCGATGTTCTGCCTGTCCACAACGACCCTCAGATTTACAGGAATACTTTCTGAAAGCAAATGGTCGATGTTGTCTGAAATCTGCTGAAATGTTCCCTGTCCGCCTGCAAGCGGGCGGCGGCTGTTATGGATTTCAGCAGTTCCATCCGGTGTTATCTGTATTTCCCTGATATTTGCCTGTTTTAAAAGGGGAAGATATGAATCAAGTTCATATCCGTTTGAAGCAACGGCAATTCCGGTGTTTCCGGCCTTTTGCAGAAAGTAAGCCAGTTTTTCCCTGTAATGACTGCCGGGCAGAAGAGGTTCGCCCCCGAAAATTGTAATATAATACGAATGGTCTCTGAATTTATTTTTTATATATTTTTTATATAACTGAAAAATGCATCAATAACTTCATTACTCAGAGGCGATA
>CAZKOK010000294.1:0-5642 GCA_964554355.1 uncultured Spirochaetia bacterium
CCCTGGGGCAATTCCCTGCAGATTGTTCAGAGAATAAATAAAATCACTTAAAGGAAAAAATATGGATTTACTAAAAACATATAAAACTCATCTCGGCCTGTGCCTTGATATGATGGAAAAACTCATCAATGATTCACCGGACAGTATCTGGAATGAGCACAGGGGCGGTTTTGTATTCTGGCAGCAGATTCTGCACGCTCTCACCGGTGCAAAATTCTGGCTGAGATGCGAAAAGTCTGATTTCCAGGAACCGTTTGCCAGCCGTAAAGTGTATCCGGAACTTGACGGAAAGCCCGAAAACAATCTTACTCGTGAAGAACTGCACAGCCTCTTTGCCGATGTTAAATCTGCCTGCGAAGCATATTTTTCCGGCCAGACCCCAGAATCACTGATTCAGCCCTGCCCGCTTTATGACAAAATCTCAAAACTCGACGTGATATTCGGACAGGTCCGGCATATACAGCACCATATCGGCTGCTGTAATGCAATACTCCGGGAGGCCGGAGAAAAAGCTGCTGACTGGGTGGATTATTTCGGATGAAAAAGACAGAAGCATTCTGGAATAGTTTTATTTCAGAACACCCGGAATATAAAAACAGAAATTACACCAGCCGGCATTTCTGCAGCGACAAGGGAAGTGCCGACAGCCTCGCAAATCTGGTCATGAAAGGCACAAAGCAGGGAACAGCATCTCTTCTTGATTCTCTTGATTCATACAAACATAATAATAAACCTGTCCCCAAAACGGGAGACCTTTCAATAATTACCGACTGGGACGGTAATCCTCAATGCATTATTAAAATATTAAAAGTATGGATATATAATTTTTCTGATGTGCCTGAGAGTTTTGCCGCTATCGAAGGAGAGGGAGACGGTTTCCTCGGATACTGGAAAAATGTTCATAAATCTTTCTTCCAGGCTGAAGCACAGGAGATGGAAATCAGTTTTTCCGATGATTCAGAAATAATCTGCGAACAGTTTATGAAAATTTTTCCTGAATAATACTGTATCTGTTTACATTTTGGTTAAAATGTTACAATATTTTTGAGGAGTAAAATATGTCCTTTGCTGTAGAGTGTTATCTTGATGATACTGCATCTGAAAAAATAAACGCATTCAGAGATATATTCAGAGAGAACAACATTACTGTTGATGAAGGGACAAGTCCGCATATATCTCTTGCAATTTATGAAGAAACCAATCAGGATCTATTTCAGGCAGGAATAAAGAAATTTTCTGAAACCTTTTCTTCTTTTTCATTCAATTTTATGAATTTCGGTATATTCCCGACAAAAGAGTCTGTTCTTTTTATGGCGCCAAAAGTCTCTGCCCGACTGCTGTCATTTCACCGGGAATTTCATAAGCAGTTTGAAGAGTTCAGGATGGGCCTTTCAGAATATTATTCACCTGAATACTGGGTACCTCACTGCACAATCGGAATTCACCTGAATAATGAACAAATGCACAAAGCAATGGCTCTCCTTCACAGATTTGAATTTCCACTTAAGGCAGAAATTATTGAAATCGGTGTAAATGAATTTCCTCCAAACAGGGAACTTTACCGATACCGACTGACAGGTTAATAAATGATGTCTATAAACAAACTGATAGTTATCGGTAATGGAAAACTTGCTGATGCCATTATGAATAATTACACTGAGCTTTCCTGGTCTTCTGTTATAGTTGAAAAATATACAGAAAATACATCCGCAGATTCCGGCACTGTTTTTATCCATGTCGGGTCGGGAAGGCAGTACATGGAGTCTCTTGATCTTGCTGTTTCGGCCGGTTCGGCATATATTCAGGCGGCAACTGAAAAAGATATTGCACTGAAAGTACCGGAGGATAACAGGATCGTATTTGTCAATTCTCCCAATCTGGATATTAATATAATTAAATTTTTACAATGGCTAAAATTCGGAAAAGATTTTTTTCAGAATGAAAAGATATCAATCACTGAAAGTCATCAGGAATCCAAATCCTCCCTTCCCGGAACTGCACTGAAAATGTGCAGTATTCTGGGCATTGATGAATCAAAGCTTGTAAGTATCCGTGATTGTAAAACCCAGAAAGTTATAGGCATCAGGAATCTGCCTGTGCATGCATATCACAGAATAGAAATTGGAAGCAGCGGTTCGATTATTGCACTTGAAACCAAAATCGAAGGACTTCTGACTTATGTGAAAGGGCTTGTGAAAATTGTTCAGATAATTCCAAAAATACAGCCTGGAAATTATGAAATTGAAGATCTTGTGAGCTATAATTTATTCTGAGGTGGTTATGAAAAGATTATATATTATCTTTACAGTCCTGTTTTTTCTGTTTTCCTGTTCTGCTTCCCGCATCGCTCTGCCTAAAGGAATTCACGGCTTTGATGAATGTTTCGGCAATACGGCAGGCGGGTCACCCATCTGTTTTGAATGGTCCATTCAGCAGATTAACAGGAATATGGCGCTGGTAAATGTGGACGGCTTTAAGACATATGAAAGACTGGTATGCAGCCTGAAACAGACAGAGAATATAATTGAAGTAAGTTTCGATTCCTATGTGGAAAGCGAAATCCAGACAGACAGGGATAAAGCGGAAGGCGATGTTTTGTTCAGGATCAAAAAGAACGGAAACAGCTATTTCGCATACGATCTTGAATCACCGGAAACCGGTGAAATCATGGTCAAGGAATTCGAGCTGCTAAATTTTCAAAAGCAGTAACTGCTTAACGGTGATTGAATGCAGAATTGCTTTTCTATTCTTCTTATACCTTTCGCAAAAACAGACATCCCGGAATTACTCGGCTGGCTGAATGATAAAGATGCTGAATTTCTCATGCAGTTTGCAGGTCCGGGATACGTTTACACCCTGAATGAAAAACAGCTTTCTCAGACTCTCTGGGACAAAAGGTGTCTTGCATTCAAAGCTGTTGACCAGGACACAGGTAATGCAGCAGGTCATTGCCAGCTGATGCGCATTGATCAGGAAAAAAGAAAAGCCTCCGTCGGCAGGGTTTTCATTCATGATAAACAGCGCGGAAAAGGGCTGGGATATTCCATGATGAAAGCCTTAATGGATTATTCATTTTGCGAATTGAATCTGGAACTGTTAAGCTTGCGTGTTTTCGATTTCAATAAGCCTGCTTATGAATGTTACAGGAAGCTTGGTTTCATCGAAACAAATTCAGAAGATATTTTTTTCGAATCCCTGGGCAAAACATGGAAATGCATATCCATGGATTACAGAATATAATCTGATAGTGAATATAATTCAAACCGTCTTAAAATCATACCCTTTATATCTTCCTGATCCGGATAAGTATCCTTAACAGTAATACCGCCAGGAACAGCGCAAAGTGACACAGCACCGAAGGAAGCGCATCCCATAGCCTCATCGAAATCATTGCTGTCAAATAAGCCGGAACAACAAAAGCCGCAGTTCCAGGCTGAATGTCGCGCAGGTTCTTTTTTACGACAGGATCATCGGCTGCAGGTATCTGAATAAACGGCAGAATAATCAGCAGAACCATTCCGCTCTGGCAAAATATTGAATAAAACACATACGCCGCCGGTCCGTTGTCATAAACAGCCATTACATATTCGCAATGCCTGAGAACAGCCGACTTATCAAAGACCATGAAATAAATGGTAAAGATGAGAGCGCTGGCCAGATAAAACCAGCTTACAATCTTCTTCCATAGACAATTCTTCTGTCTCATTACAAACAGGATGCCCAGAGGCGGCAGCCAGGTAATATCAATAAATACAGCCCGTGAAAGACTGCCGTTAAAAAGACTCGAACAGTTGAATGCTTCCAGTAGCGGATAACCTGCCAGAAATACCAGAATAAGCATGATTATCCAGGCATCATAAATCTTCTTTTTAAGAATTACCGTAAAAGTCACTGCAGTTCAGATCTCAAAAATGCCTGTAAACAAAGCCAGTACAGATAAATATTCCATATGCAAAATCCTTTATATACTCAAACCATCATAAAAACAATATGCACTTAAGGCAATTTCATATAAAACCACAACGAGCACAAAGATTTTATTGATGTCGTCCCCTATATCCTGTCATCCCCGCGCAGGCGGGAAAACCACAGCTATAAATTTAAAACCGGCTTCGCAGGTCTGTCCCCAATTCATAATTTTTCCTTCTCCCCTTTGTGTTCTTCGTGTTAAAATATTCACAAACCTCACGGAGTAATATATATGACAATAAAAATAAACGACCTGAAGGGAAAACAAATCCGGGAACTCATCAGCCGGCACCTTGTTGATATGAGAAGCGGATGTCCGGCGGAAAGTACTCATGCCCTTGGGCTGGATGACCTCCGGGGACCTGAAATAACAGTATGGAGCATATGGGACGGAGAGAACCTGACAGGCTGCGGGGCGCTTAAGGAAATTGACAAGTCTCACGGTGAGATAAAATCAATGCGGACACATGATTCATACTTAAGAAAAGGTATCGCCTCGATGATGCTTGAACATATAATCAGCGAAGCAAAAAAAAGCGACTATAAAAGGCTAAGTCTGGAAACAGGGGCCAACGACCAGTTTATGCCGGCGCGCAGGCTTTACGCCTGTTTCGGCTTTTTGGAATGCGGTCCTTTCGATCAGTATAAAGAAGACCCGTTAAGCGTTTTCATGACAATGGAGCTTTGAATGGAAAAAGAGTATATATTAAAAAACGGACAATCATATGTAATCCGCGAAGCGGTACCGGAAGACGCCGGGGGAATGCTTGATTTCCTTGACTGTGTGGCCGCCGAATCAGATAATCTGACTTTCGGTCCCGGAGAAATGAACATCCCCCTGGAGAAGGAGAAAGCATTTATAAGAAACTGCAGAGAATCGGATAATCGTCTTTTCCTGACCGCTGTAATTAACGGCAGAGTTATCGGGAACCTGAGTATTGATACCGGAACGAAACCACGGACTGCGCATATTGGTGAATTCGGCGTCTCTGTTGTAAAGGATTTCTGGGGAAACGGTGTAGCAACAAATCTGATAATAACAATGTTTGACTGGGCCAGAGAACATTCCATTACAAAAATAAATCTGAAAGTAAAAGAGGACAATGAAATCGCTGTAGCACTGTATGAAAAACTCGGGTTTGCCAGAGAAGGTCTGCTGACCAGGGATTTCCGTATAAACGGGAAATATTACAGCTCCATTGCAATGGGAAAGATAATAGACTGAACATTGTTTGAGGTAAGGAAGAAAAATGGATAAAAAAACAATTTATCATATAACGACGAAAAAAGACCTTAGGGCCTGTACGAAAGACGGGAATTACATTCCTGAAGGCTTTGACCGGGACGGCTTTATACACTGTACAGGAGAACCGTCTGTAACACTGCTTGTTCTTAAGGATTATTTCACCACTGCAGCAGAAACAGAAGAAATCCTGGTTCTGGAAATCGATACTACCCTGCTTGAATCCGAAGTGAAATTCGAAGCGCCTGCTCCTCTGCCCGTTGCAGACACAAGTCATATAAAAGAAGCCGTTCTGTTCCCTCACATTTACGGACCCGTGAACATAAATGCAGTTAGCAGAGCCGGGAACGCTGAATTAAAAATTGAATAATTTACCTGGCCTGAAATTTTTGCTGACATTCTGGAAATTACCTGAATCCGCGGAGAACAT
>CAZKOK010000295.1:0-5640 GCA_964554355.1 uncultured Spirochaetia bacterium
ACAGACACTATATATGGAGATGCTTTGAATAAATTCCAGTTATTACACAGCCTCTTCGTGCCATCTTCGTGGTTCAAATTATCAAATCAGCCGTTCGAGTTCTTCTTCCAGCAGTATTTCAATTTTCCCCCGTCCGATCAGAATAAGTCCGTCCTGCTGCAGCCGGTTCAGGTGCTTGTTTACCGTTTCCCTGGTAACTCCGTTCAGTTCCGCAAGTTCATCCTGGGTAGTGTGCACAACAAGATTGCCGGAAGGTTTTCCGGAAACGGCATTAAGCAGGCTCTGAATAATCCTTACTGAGGGCTGGTTCAGTTCCAGCTGGTTGTGAAGCAGGAAATGTTCCTTGCTTAAGGTTTCAAGGATTTTCCGTGTAAAAAGATGGTTTTTCATTGCTATCTGAAAATTCCGTGTGGAAAAATATAAAACAGTGCTGCTTTCGCTGACCGAAGCATCATACAGGCAAATGGACCTGCATATGGTTTCGGCAAGTCCGAGCCAGCTGCCCGGACCCGCCTTGCCCAGCATTACGCTCGTATCGTCAGAACGGTATTTGATTTTATTTACAGTTCCCTCAGCAAGATAAAATGCGCCTTCGGATTTATCACCCTGATAAAACAGTATTTTTCCTTTTCTGAAAGTATCCTGCGTGCAAAGCAAAAGGATGTTTTTAAGCTCCTGTGTCTGAAATCCATGAAAAAATCCTGAATTTCCTATTGATTCAATCATCATAACCGGCCTAGCTGATTATCCTTAAAATCGGTTCAAGCGTGAAAAACGGGTAAATGAAGTACATGAAATTATCAGACTCGTTTTTATCCCGTATCATTACAATCGAAACCATATCCGACTTGAGATAGCTGGGTGGACCTGAAGGCTGCCTGTAAACGCGGGCGGATTTGAAGTTAAGATCGGCAAAATTTTTCCAGCCGCTTCTTAAGCAGGAAGTAAGGTATTTTAGTTCATTCTCATTTTCAAGCAGTTCATTTATTGAAGCATTGTCCGGCATCTGGATAAAAATCGGTCTTTCCAGATAGATCCCTTTTGTCTGGGTATCGAAAAATGAATCTATAAAGCGGACAGCCTCATCACTCAGGGGCCTGCCGCACTCCCGGGACTGAAGGAAGTGTTTTTCCGTACGCAGCATTCTCCCTGCCTGCGTGTTCTGAATGTCTTCTCCGCTGCGGCTCCAGCTGGTCTGTTCGATATAGACAAGGGAAGTGTTTTTAAGGCCGAATTCCTGATCCAGCGCCTGGACGGCTTCGTCAAATGTACACTGATCGACAACCGCAACTTCATAATCAGCAAATTCATTTCTTCTTATCTTGAGATTTTTAATGAACAGGTTGTGGATAGACTGAAGATTCTGCATTGATTCAAATGTAAACCAGTCAGGCATGGTAAAGTTATAGTCTTTTATTTTTTCTGTGCTTTTATCAACGATGAATCCGGATGTTCTGACATTGCTTTCCGTAAATTCGGTCCTGAATTTACTGGTGATGCGGATTGCAAAATACTCGCCGTTTACAGTCATTCTGCCCCTGGCGATCGGCATTCCGGCTGCAAGCAGTTCAGAATCCTCATCAGTAACATATTCGACACCCAGATTTATTATGCTGCCGTAGGATATTCCCTTCAATTCGCTTAATGATACCTTTATTTCTGCAAGTCTTATCATGGTCGGGAGAACCTCGATAACATCATCCGGATTGGACGGCACAGGATAATCTTCGACCGAAGGGTCCATATCAGTTATCCGGAAGCCGAATGTGTTATCAATAACTACAATCTGACCGGCGCAGAGAAAAGTCCCGTTAAAAAAGGCATCCGCGGTTTCTCCTGCGATTTTTGATGTCCTGACAATATCGCCTTCCTTAAGAACGCCTGCTTCAAACGAGGAGATATAACCCCTTCCCATACTAACAGTCAATGTCCCTTTTTCGTTAAAAAAATCTTCCATATGTTCCTCCATAGAAATAGAATGTACATCTACTCTACAGCTCTATTATTAACCGAACCATAAAAGTGTTCTGTGAAGGACTTCACATATTTATTATAGCGGAATTCTTTAAAAAAGGTCTGGAAAAACCGCGAGGACACGAAGGGTTTGCACCGGATTTTAAGCATACAGGTTTTCCAGGTAAAATATTTATTCTTCGAATATTGTATTTTTGGTTTTTTCAAAATTCAGGACTTCCTTCGTGGTTCAAATTATAAAATCAGCCTAATCTTTTACCGGAAAGACTATTTTATAATAGAATTCACCCTCATGACGCAGTTCGGTTTCGCCGTCGATCTGGGTGCCGAGGGACGAGATAAGTGTCATTCCCAGCGTGGACCCGTTTGTGTTGTTTTCCCTGTAGCCGGAACCGCTGTCGGTGTATATCATGCTGATGTGGTCTTCTTTCTGAGGAGATATTTTTATGGTAATTACACCTTCGTTTTTTTCATTGAAAGCGTGTTTCAGGGAATTGGTTATAAGCTCATTTAATAGAAGCACAAGGGAAATACTCATTTTTATGCCCAGAGTAATATTTTCTGTTTTTGTATCAAAAATTATATTTTTGCCGTGTTCCATGGCAGAGTTTTCATGATATTTGATAATGTCTTTCAGAAAATCTTTAAGATTGACATTTTTAAAGTTGCCGGAATCATACATTTTCTCGTGCATCAGCGAGATCGTCCTGATCTGCTTTTCATAATTACTGAAAATATCCTTATACCCGGGATTGCTGATTTTCTGGCGGTGAAGTCCGAGAAGGCTGCTTAAAATATTAAGATTGTTTTTGATACGGTGATTGACTTCTTTAAGAAGGAAGGTTTTCTCATCGATGGATTTCTCCAGCTGTTTATTCTGCTGTGATATCAGCCTGCGCTGTACCTCAATCTGGCTGATAATCAGATATGCCGAAATTCCGGTAATTATAATCATCACATTAAATGTCAGCAGTTTGTCAAGGGTTACAGGATCGGGGACAGAATGGACATGTGTCAGTTCAAGTGTTCCCAGAATGTTTATAATAACAATAATTATAGCGGCAAGAATTACAGCACTTCTTTTACCCAGGATGGCTGAACTGACAAACAATGTTATGGGAAATCCGATTATGCCGGAATCCGCAAGACCGATATCATGCAGCATGTTGATGACAGTAATTGATAAGACAGAGGTGATAAGCAGAAGTGTGGTCAGCTCTTCATGTTTGAATTTAAGCAAAACAAAACATCCGGTGCTTACAACCGAAAGACAGAAAAGCGGAATGATTTTCAGTGAGAGACTGCACAGATAATTGATAAGCGCAAACACAAATCCGCTTACGAAGCATATCAGCGTAATATAAAACAGAAGTTTGGATTTATCGAGGAAATGTACATATTTTTTTTTGTTCGGGCTATTATCCATCTGCTTAAGCTTCAATACTTTTTGCAAAAAAGTAAAATATACTAGACAGATTATCAGCAATAAACAGGGATATGTCAATTTTAATAAACATGATAGTGATAAATTTTTTTTATATGATGTTTATGTAAATTCTTTCGCGGACTGATTCCTCAGTCCGGATCCCGGCGGTTCACGGGGATAATAATCCTGAAACAGAACTCATTGTCATGCCGGATTTCCACTTCTCCTTTCAGCTGCAGGGTAAGTGCGGATATCAGACTCAGACCAAGATGCTCCTGATCAGCTGTGCTTTTTCTGTAACCCTTTCCGGAATCCGAATAAATGCATGATATAAAATCCTCTCCAAGCTGTGTTATATTCATGTTTATTTTCCCTTCACTGTTTTTTTTAAATGCATGTTTGACCGAATTTGTAAGAAGCTCATTTAATAGAAGAGCAAGAGTAATTGTCTGCTTTGTGTCCATTGTTACCTTATTTGTATTCAATTCAAAAACAACTTTCCTGCCCTGATCCGAGCATATTTTTTTATGGTACTCAATCATGTTCAAAAGAAATTCATTAAGGTCAATTTTCCTGAATTCACCAGTTGTGTACAGTTTTTCATGTAGCAGCGAAATTGTGTGGATTTGTTTCTGGCATGTAGCAAAAACTTCCGAGTCCCGCGGGTCATGAAGTTTCCGACTGTAAAGACTTAAAAGGCCGTTCAGAATATTCAGATTGTTTTTTATTCTGTGATTAACTTCCTTAAGCAGAAATTCTTTTTCTTCAAGTGATTTTTCCAGTTTTTCATTCTGGAAAGATATGGTTTTTCTCTGTCTTTCTATCTGGTTTATTATTACATAGGCCATCATGCTTCCTATTACAAGCATGATATCATATCCCAGCAGTCTGTCCACTGTTGCAGGGTTTTTTATTCCCAGTATTCCGTTTATTTCAAGAATCCCGATTGTGTTCAGGGCCGCAATTATAAAAACAGATACGATAATAATGCTTTTCCTGCCCAGAACAAGTATGCTTATAAACAGTATTATCGGAATCCCTATTATGCCCGAGTCAGCAATTCCGTCAACTCTGATCATATTGATTATAATATTGGATAAAGCCCCCAGAAGAAGCAGTACGGTCACGAGTTTTTCCATTTTACGCATCAGAAGCAGAAAATTAATGCATGACAGACCGAAAACAATGAGCAAGGGCAGGATTTTTTCCCTGTAGCCCAGTTTATAATTCATTATTGCCAGGATAAAAACCGTGATGAACGCAATAAGATTAATGAAATAAAGCACCTTGTTGCGGTTCAGGAGAGTAGTATACAGCTTTCCTTGTCTGTTATCGTTCATAATCAGTCATCTTATGGAATTAAATTCAACCGGAGTCCGATATTATGCTGATTATCGGTAATACCCTTTAATAAATCAATTTTTGAAATTAAGTATTTTTATAAACCTGATGCCGCCCTGCGAACCCAATGTCATCCCTGGACAGGTACTGACTACCCATAAGTCTAAAAGAAAAAGAAAAAACTACGGATTACGCGGATGGAGACGGATTTTTAATGTCCTTATATTACCTTGATCGAAAAATATATATTTAATCTTCGAAATCCGTAGTTTTATTATGGATTCGGGGTTAATTTCAGTGTATTCTCTCGGAATGAAGAAAAACTACCGAAAAAACAGGCCTTCTGCAGCATCCGGCAAACCAGCCGGCCTCGGTCCCGGGAAAATAATCGATACTGAAGTATCTGCGCTTGCCTACGGCGGTTACGGGGTTGCAAAGGGCCCTTTCGGGGTGGTTTTCGTACACAGAGGTGTGCCCGGAGACAGGGGCAGGGTAATTATAACCCGCGGAAAGAAAAAATACGGAACCGGGAATTTCCAGAACATAACCGAAAAATCAGTTCACAGGACAGATCCCGGATGCAGGGCTTTCGATGAAGGCTGCGGCGGCTGCCAGTGGCTGCATATGAAATATAATTTCCAGACTGAATGGAAGGAAAGAATAATACGTGAAACCCTGAAAAGAATCGGGAAAGTCAGCGTAAAGGTAAATCCGGTAATTGCCGCGCAAAGCCAGTTTGCAGACAGAAACAAGCTTTCGCTTCAGGTGCTGGCCCCGAAAAAACTCTGCGGCTTTATGGTTGAAAATTCACATAAAATAATAGATTTTGATAAATGCAGATGCTCGATGGAAGGATGTCAGGAGGCATATGAGGATATAGCCGAAAGTGTGACCAGGGG
>CAZKOK010000296.1:0-2751 GCA_964554355.1 uncultured Spirochaetia bacterium
AACGCCTGTAACCACATATCCGTAAAAAATATATATATTACAGAGTTAATCAAACAGTATTTACTGATCTGCTGATTAATGAATAAAATGATGGGACATGAAAAGGAGGTTATATGCTTAGAGGAATTGATCCTGTTGTTTCTCCGGCGCTGCTGGATGTTCTGTTCAGAATGGGACATGGTGACGAGTTGGTGCTGGCTGATGCTTTTTTCCCCGGTGACAGTATAAACGATACGGTTATCAGGGCTGATGGTCTCGGTATACCGCAGTTGCTGAAGGGTATCATGCCGCTGATAACGCTGGACAGTTATGATATTCCGCTTTACATGATGGCTCCGGTCAAGGGTGACGAACTTGACCGGCATGTGGAAATTTCATACAGACACGAGATTGATGCAGTCTGGCCGGAGACGCCTCCTGTCAAACGGATAGAAAGATTTGCATTTTACGAACGTGCCAAAGCTGCATTTGCCGTAGTCATGACAGGCGAGACTGTAAAATATGGAAACATCATCATAAAAAAAGGCGTAATTAACCGCTGATGCTTTTCTGAAAGCAGGCCTAATCCCGCTGATTCAGCTTCAGGAAATTCAGCGGAGATGTCCCCATGACCTGTTTGAATGTTCGCGAAAAATGAAACTGGTCGCTGAATCCCATTTCATATGCCAGTTCCTTGATGCTTATCCCATCAGTAAGCAGCCGGTGGGAGGCTTCGGACATTTTAAGATGCTGAAGAAAGCGGTACGGCGGCTGATGGTCGTATCTTTTAAAAAGCCTGCACAGATATGACGGAGTCAGATGGCAGAGTCCGGCCATTTCTTCCAGAGTATTAAGGGTGCGGTAATTAATTTCGATTGTCTCCAGGCACTGTCTGTAATTCAGATATGCAGGGCTGAATGACTCCTTCTGTTCCAGCGCGCAGTCTGCGATTTTAAATAACAAAAGCTCAACAAGCGTACCGCAGATTTTCTGGCTGTATAAGGAGTACCTCAATCCGGATTCTATCAGATCTTCGAAGGAGTGGGCAATCATCCCCATATCGGTGAGATTTACAACCCTGTTTTTAAGGTCAAGCTTTTCCTTTAACAGGAATTCCGCTCTGCTGCCGGCAAAATTGACGAAGTATTTCACCAGTACCTGCGAACCGGTATGCCTGATGCTGTGACCGGTTCCCGGTCCGTAAAAAAAGGCAATGCCGGGATACAGATCGAAACGTGATCCGTTTATAGTAAGCAAGCCTGTTCCGGCTGCAACAAATTCAAAAGTGTAATATGGGAAGTCCTTTCTGTTTATGGCATATCCTTCGCTGCAGTTTTCCCTGCCGCCCGAGATAACCTGCAGGGGAATGCTGATGTCATCTGAAAGCGGACGAAAGAAACGTTTTGACGATTTTACCTGAGTTGAAAACCAGGGTGCCGATTCGCGCACCAGGTCAATATCTGGCATGTCTGAGTCTAATTCGTTCATTCCTTTTTATAATATTGCAATTTACACTGATGTCAAGTAAGACTGCCGGTCAATATTGGTCATATTCCAAACAATGTCTGCCTGAATAAATGCCGCAGCCGTAGAGATGCACGATTTCTTTGTCCGGCCGACAGCTTGTCATATCTTTATTTAACTGGAGAATTAATATGAGCAAAATGATGAAAGCCGCTTTTCTTCCCGGCAACAGCACTGTGGAATTCAGAGAAAGGCCCATTCCGGAGCCTGCCCATGGCGAGGTGCTTATAAAAATGAAATCATCCACGATTTGCGGCAGTGATATCCGTGCTATTTATCATGAACACCTGGGCAAAGGCCCGGAAGGTTATCAGGGCGTGATTGCGGGTCATGAGCCATGCGGACAGATTGTGTCCTGCGGTCCCGGTTTGCGTCGATTCAGGGAAGGCGACCGGGTAATCGTGTACCATATTTCCGGCTGCGGGGTCTGCAACGATTGCCGGCGGGGTTATATGATCAGCTGCACAAGTGAAAAATACCGCAGGGCCTACGGCTGGCAGAGAGACGGCGGTATGGCCGAATACCTTATAGCTGAAGAAAAAGATCTGGTGCTTTTGCCGGATAACCTTACCTATACGGACGGGGCCCAGGTTGCCTGCGGTTTCGGAACGGTGTATGAAGGTATTGAAAAAATCGGCATAAGCGGCAATGACGCGGTACTGGTAACAGGTCTTGGGCCGGTTGGGCTGGCAGCCCTGATGCTGGCTAGAGCTATGGGTGCCAGAAAGCTGATAGGAATAGACATTGTTCCGGAAAGGATTGAGCTTGCCGGGAAACTCGGTCTTACCGATTACGGGCTGAAGGCCGGGCCGGGCAATGTCCAGGAAATCAGGGACATGACCGGAGGTTATGGCTGTGAAAAAACAATCGATTGTTCTGCCAATGACAAAGCCAGACTTACCTGTATTCAGGCTGCCCGGAAATGGGGCAAAATCTGCTTTATCGGTGAAGGCGGAACAGTGGAATTCCAGCCGAGCAGGGACATCATACATGACCAGAAAACAATATACGGAAGCTGGGTAACCAATATCTGGCGCATGGAAGAAATCGTGGAAAGGATTTCGGCCTGGGATATCCATCCGGAAGATCTTGTTACCCACCGCTTTACAATCGATCAGGCTGACAAGGCTTATGCTTTAATGGCCGGCGGGAAGTGCGGCAAAGTCGCCGTCGTATTTGATGAAGAAATAAAATAGCCCGGGTTTAACAGAAATAACCCTGTCATTAAGGAGAAAAACATGTCGATAG
>CAZKOK010000296.1:2761-5613 GCA_964554355.1 uncultured Spirochaetia bacterium
TTGATTCTGGACTTTTCAAACCGGCAGACGACGGCATTGATCCGCAGCTGGTCCCCTGCAAAAGATGCTTTACCGGGGCAGAGATACCGGCCATCGGCCTGGGGACTTTCGGTTCCGATCATGTGCCCGCCGGAGAAATCGCTGATGCCGTGGTTGAGGCCCTTGCTCTCGGGTACCGGCATATCGACTGCGCTTCGGTTTACGGCAACGAAGCCGAGATCGGACACGCCATGAAAAAGGTCTTTGACAGCGGTCTGGTAAAACGCGGGGATGTTTGGGTTACATCCAAGTTATGGAACGATATGCACGGCCCCGGTGATGTTCTTTTATCGCTTGCCCGGACCCTAAAGGACCTTCAGCTTGAGTATCTGGATTTGTTCCTGGTCCATTGGCCTTTTCCCAATTATCATCCTCCAGGTTGTGACGTATCCAGCCGCAGCGCCGATGCGCGACCATATATTCATGATAATTACATGAAAACCTGGAGGCAGATGGAAAGTCTGGTCAGGGCAGGTCTGGTACGCCATATCGGTACTTCAAACATGACAATTCCCAAACTGAAATTGCTGCTTTCTGATGCCGAAATCAGGCCTGCATGCAATGAGATGGAACTTCACCCTCATTTCCAGCAGCCCGAGCTGTTTGATTTTGTAACAGCGAATAATATCGTGCCGATAGGGTACAGCCCGATCGGTAGTCCGGGAAGGCCGGAGCGCGACAGGACAGCCGATGACAGTGTGGATATTGAAGATCCTGTTATTGTTGATCTGGCGGAAAAATACGGAGTGCATCCGGCGCTTATCTGTCTGAAATGGGCTGCAGGACGGGGACAGGCGGTTATTCCTTTCTCGTCAAAACGCAGGAATATCCTCAGCAATATCCAGGCGGTATGCGGAAACCTGCTGGATGAAGAAGAGATGACCCGCATCAGAAATATTGATAAAAACTGCCGCCTGATCAAGGGGCAGGTATTTTTATGGAAGGAAAACCAGGACTGGCAGGATTTATGGGATGTTGACGGGACCATTCCGGTCTGACCAGTTGACCCGGGAGGTTGATTGAATACAACAGATAATTAACAGGTATCTTCTGAAAAAAAAACGGAACAACTATCCTCAACAATTTGACAAGTGATTAATTTTAGTGTAAATTGGTTAAACGATTAACTACAGGATTGGTGTATGCAGAAAATCACTATCAAAGCAGTAGCAGAAAAAGCAGGAGTTTCGACAGCCACCGTCTCCTATTTGCTGTCAGGCAAAAAAAAGATAAGCCCCGAAGTGGCTGAAAATATCAGAAATGCTATAGATGAACTGGGATACAAACCGAGCATTCTGGCCCGGAATCTTGCAAGCAATAAAAACTGGACCATTGGATTATATACATCCTCTACGAAAAATATCAGAAAAGACTTTTTCTTTAATGATCTGATTTCCGGGATTCTGGATTGCCTTCATGAAAAAAGGTATCAGCTGCAGCTGTATGCCGATTACCTCAATGAAAGTTCGGAAAATCACCCTGACCTGAGCATGACGCAGCCCATCGACGGCGCATTGATTATGAACCCGCGTATTGACGATGTGTATCTGGCATATGTGAAAAAACAGGATATACCTTTCCTGGTAATCGGAACGCCGAAAGATTCAGAAAAAATATTCTATATTGATGTTGATCTGATTGCCGGAGCTTATATGGCAACAAACCACCTAATCTCAAAAGGTCATAAAAGGATTCTGTTTATCAACGGACCATCGGATTATATGCAAAGCGTGCAGCATGAGCAGGGAATTGCCATGGCTTTTTCTGAAAACAGGCTGAAACTGGATGGAAGTGATATAATTCATATTCCAATGCTCGAAGAGGCCGCTTATGAAGCACTGAAATCCCTTGGCAAAAGTTTAAGGGATTATACCGCGATTGTAGCATTTCATGATGTATTCACTCTGGCGATAATCAGCTATCTGAAAGAAAACAATATCGGCATTCCCCAGGATATGGCCTACGTCTCTCTGGGAAATACCCAGATCTGCAGAATATGCTCGCCGGCATTGACCTCAATAGATCTGGCACCATACAGCATCGGCTACAGTTCAGCTGAAATGCTGCTTGAGGTGATCGAAAAGCGCAGGATCCAGCCTTCGCATGCAATAATTCCTGCCAGACTGGTCGAAAGAGAATCCGTATAGCGCCATTCCGGCATCAGAACGGAATTCATTAAAATAAATGTTGACAAATCATGAATAATCAAAATATAATTTAACCGCTTAACCAAAAAAATACGTTTTTTAGGTAAGCGCTAAGCTTTCTTGTGTTTAGTCACAATCTTGAAAGTATATATCGGGAGTCTGTCCCGAAAAATGGAGGAGTGTATGAAGAAATTGATTATCTGCATGATAGTCATAGGTATAATTATGCCTGTGTCTGTTATGGCAAAAGGCGGAGGCGAAACCGGTACCGTAACTATTACTATCTGGGACTTCAAGTATGGAGATGTTCAGGGTGTTCAGCCGGCAATGAAAAAAATTGATGAGATGATTATGAGCAATAATCCAAACATCAAAATTAACCCCGTTGCCCAGGCCAATGATAATTACTATCAACTTGTCCGGGCCGCTGTTCAGGCTGGTGAAGGGCCGGATATTGTAATGTTTCACGGCGGTGTTCAGGCCTATGAATTTGACCCGTATACGATTGAAATGGATAAATATATTAAATCGTGGCGGAGTGAAATTTCCGAATTCAGCTGGGCTTTCTGTTCCGAGAACGGCGATGGTTTAAAACCCGTTCATATGGTTCCATTGACAACCCAGGGTTTCGGGATCTATTACAACAAGGAATTTTTCCGCAAAGCC
>CAZKOK010000297.1:0-5612 GCA_964554355.1 uncultured Spirochaetia bacterium
TGGAAATTGATTCGGATGTTACACGCGAAATTACAATTATCAGATATTTCAATGATGACACGGCAAAACAGATTCTGCTTCCCGATCTTAAACGGCTGTTCACGGAAACATATGCAACAGATTCAAGAACAACTCTGTACATGTGGTCCCATGCGATAACCCTTCTGCAGAACCAGGACTACTGGCCCGGAAAGCAGTTTATCAAGCCGGATTCCGACCTTAAAGACCAGCTATGGCCCGTTATGCTGTCCACTGCAAGGCGTTCAATAAAAAATCTGAAAAAACAGAGGTTTTTTTCAGATATGAAAACCGCGCTTATGGCAACTCATGATATCGGGATAATTATGGACAATCTTTATAAATATCTTCCGCTGCTGGGTATCAGGGAATGTTATATCTGCATGTATCTGAACACTGATAAAAATCCCCGGAAGAAGCATATGCCCGAAAAATCCAGACTTCTTCTTGCCTTTAACGCTGAAGGACGTATTGATCTGCCTCACGCCGGAATAGAGCTGTCTTCCTCTGAACTTCTTCCGGACAACCTTCTTGAAAAAAGCAGCCCGTATTCGCTGATAATGGAAGATCTTTATTTTGAAAATGAACAGATCGGCTATTTTATCATGGATACCGGACTGGAAAATATGACTTATTATGCAGAGTTGAATATTCAGATAAGCAATACGCTCTACGGCTTCCTGCTTGTTGAACGTGAAAAAACCCTTTCGAAAAAACTTGCTTTGGCAAATGCCAAAATAAAAAAAATAAATGAAAGACTCAAAAAATGAAAATAAGCAAAAAACTGAAATGGAGGGAAATATGGACAGCAAAGTTATCTGGGGAATCCTCTCAACGGCAAAGATCGGGACTCAAAAGGTAATACCGGCAATGCAGAAAGGCCGGTATTGTGAAATAAAGGCCATCGCATCAAGGAATAAAAGCAGCGCCGAAGAAACTGCAATGAAACTGAATATACCACAGCCATACGGCAGCTATCAGGAGCTTCTGGATGATCCTGAAATCCAGGCTGTGTATATCCCGCTGCCGAATCATATGCATGCAGAATGGGCTGTCAAAGCCATGTATTCCGGCAAACATGTTCTGTGCGAAAAACCGCTTGCACTTACAATCAAAGACATCAGGACACTGATAGAAGCACGGGATGAAAACAATGTAAAAGCCGGCGAAGCATTCATGGTCAACTGCCATCCCCAGTGGCAGAGCGCAAGACAGATCATAAAAGACGGATCACTCGGAAACATCAGAACAATACAGGGATTCTTTTCCTACTTCAATAATGACCCCGGAAACATCAGAAATATCGCGGATTACGGAGGCGGCGGATTATGGGACATAGGCTGCTACCCTGTTCACTGCTCAAGATATCTTATGGGGACAGAGCCCGACAGCGTGACTTCAGTCGTAAAATATGACAAATCTTTTAACACCGATTATCTGGCCTCTGCCGTTCTTGATTTCGGCGGAATAATTTCTTCATTTACCTCAAGTACCCAGGCCGTCAATTCACAAAGCATGACTGTTTACGGAGACAAGTCAAAACTGGAAATTTTAATTCCATTTAATGCCCCGCCGGACAGAGAGACCTTCATCTATCTCGACAGGGATGCCCTTATGCAGAAACCGGGAGAGAAAATCGTATTCCCGGCATACGATCAGTATACCCTGCAGGGGGATGCCTTCTCCAAAGCAATCCTTGACGACACGGAAGTGCCTGTTCCGTTTGAGGACTCCCTTAAAAATTCAGCTGTTATTCTGGCGGCTTTTCTGTCGGCACAGGAAGGCCGGGCTGTCAATCCTGCTGAATTGCTGTAAAAAACCCTCCGCTGAATACCTCACGCTACGACGCCACGACAACACATACGGCGCAACGTTGGTTATTGGTATTTTTAACCCCAAAATAAAATTGAATATACAGATGATTTCATGGCAATTCTTCGCCCGTTCTTTTAGAATATTACCGTAGCGTGAGCTTACTCATTGTTTGTCTGGTTACTGATTTTTACTGAAATGTATCTTCCACGTGGTACCGCCTTCCTTTTCGAGCAGCAGCTCGCCGTCAAGCTGGGCCGTCAGTACCTTGACAAGCGTAAGACCGAGACTGGACATCGATTCAATATTGAAATTCTCGGGCAGACCTTTGCCGTTGTCCTTAACCATAATCTCCACATTGTTTTCAGGCAGATTATATATGCCTATGGTTATCCTGCCTTCCCCGACATCAGTAAATGCATACTTGAGGCTGTTTGTGACAAGTTCATTAACAATCAGTCCGCAGGGGATGGCTATATCTATTCCTACCAGGAGCGGTTCTGTCTCAAACTCAGGCTGCACCTTTAATGACAGCTGATAGGACTGAAAAAGGTTGTGCACCATCATTTTCAGATAATCCGGAAAATCAATATGAACAAAGTCTCTTGACTGATACATTTTTTCATGTATCAGTGCCATTGAATGCACACGGTTTTTGGTTTCCATAAATGCCCTCTGGGAAACTTCATCATCGATATACCTGGACTGCTGATTAATCAGACTCGATACAATCTGAAGATTGTTTTTGACTCTGTGGTGAAGCTCCATTAAAAGCATATCCTTCTCCTTGAGTGATTCAAGAAGCTGATTTTCAGCCACTTTCCAGTCCGTAATATCCCTTATGATAAGCAGGACCTCATCAGTTCCGCACACTACCATTCTTCCTTCGAATATCTCTTCCTCTTCAATTGAATATTCAAATATGACCGGACTTTGAATCCGGAGACATTCATTGATATTTTCAACAATCATTCCCGAAACATCTTCGGGAAAAATATCATATACTGACTGTCCAAGAATCTGCCTGCGCGGCATGTGATATGACCCGCCCTTGGAAGGAAGATAATCAAGGACAATCCCTGTTATTGAAAATTTGAACATCATATCAGGAACCGCATTCAGAAGCGCGCGGCTCCATACTTCGGAACGCTGCAGCTGTCTTTCGGTATATTTACGCTGGGTTATATCCCTGAAAAGTACCTGATTGGCCGGCTTGCCCTTGTACAGTATCCTGCCTGCAGTGATTTCAACATCACGGAACATCCCGTCAAGACGGATGATTTTTATTTCGCCGTTCGAAACAGGATTGACATCCGTATCAGCGGAGTTACTGTAGTTTTCATTCAAAAAATCGGGATGAATAAAATCCCAGATGATTTTACCTGCAAAATTATCTGCCTTTTTTCCTCCCAAAAGCTCAACCCCCGGAGTATTGATGTAATCGATCCTGCCTTCGGAATGAATCACAACCGGAATCAGATTGGAATCAAGAATTGAAATTTCATTTCCTTCAAGATGTTCATATAACAGTGATTTGTGAAGATTTTTCAGGGTGAATATCAATAAATCCAGAATTGAATGAATCGTTGCGATATCTGCTAGCTTACAGCCCTTTTTCTCTCTGTCGTCCTTGTCTATTTTCAGCTGAAAATCCAGAAGACATATCCAGCCGATATGAAAATCATCAATAATAAGCGGCGATGCAGCATCCCACAAGTCATTTTCATTTTTGAAAAGAATCAATTCGTTGGCGAAATCATGAACAAATTCCAGCTGTTTTTCATCTTTTGAAGAGTTGATTACCGACACGATGTTTATTCTGTCAGTCTCATTGTCATGGTGAATGCCTGAACTTGTTATTACCCTGCTGTTAAGCGCAATCAGAGAAGATGAATAACCGCTGGCATGGAAAAACTTGTCACAGTAAATTTTAAATTCATCTATCGGGATTGAACTGTATATAAGCTGTTCCAACTTTTTCTCCTGTCCGGACCAGTCACTTTTTATATCTTAGTCAGGTATAGAATAACCTTAACTAGCAATTCTAAAGGCTTTTATGAGGCATGGCAATTAATTATTTTAATATTTTTAAAAAAAGACCTTTGATTTGGATTGAGGAAGTCAGGACAGATTATTCAGTTACCTTCCATGCATAAAAATCATCAATTGAGTATTTCCTGCCTTCCTTGTCCATATACTCGATCTCTGAAATCCTGCATACATAAATAAAGGTATTAAGTTCTGAATGATACATCCTTACCCATTTTCTTGCTGTCATGTTTGCTCTCATAATTAATTTTCGGTCGACCTCGCATTAGTATTAGTCAAATCAATCCTCTGCTCATGATCTGCTGAAAAACATACGTCATTAAATCTTCATCCAGCTCAAGGGCATATGCATTTGTTATGTCCCTTATGATTTCCCAGATGCCATCTGTCAGTATGCATTCCTTTTCGTTATAATCCATGTCAAAGAGGTCAATAATACATCCGAGAACTGTCTTGTATTTCTCCCGGTTCTCTGTACTATCTTCATCCCTGAACACTTCATATCTCAATGTACTGCAGATCTCCTGCGACATTTCTTCAGGACAGGGCATACACCCGGAAAATGCAGAATCAATATGACCCGGTTCATCTGTCTTTCTCGTCCTTTTGAAAAACTCATCTGAATAGGCCATAATTACCCCAGGCACTCCCTGTCTATAACTGAATTCTAAACTTTTTGGAATAAAAAGATATATACCATCCGGCATATCCGGAAAAACTGCGTAACTACACTTATTTTAAACTAAAATCAGCAATATGACAAACATTCCTTTCATAAATAAAAGAAAATTTTCACAGGATATTATACAAAAAATTGCTTAAGAAAAGGGAGTAACAAAGCAGCAATATATGTTTTTAAAGTGTTTCAGCCATGCTGTTTGGTACAATCTTCATGATATTTTTTGAATATCTGCTGAAAAGGTGTATTATTAAAGATGTAAAGCACAAGGTTCCTTCAGGAGAATGGATTATGAAAAAAACAATAATTATCCTTTTTATAATGATTGCATCAGTATACTCATGTTTTTCAACCGGCAAGGAAGAACCGCTTCCCGGCAACCGGATGACTGCTAAAATTATTACTTTTGAAAAGAAGTCCGTAAATACGGAAATATATCTGTCCAGACTGCAGACTTCACTTAACAGAATAAAGGCAGGATATAATGTGGGCTATTCATTTGAATATTCCGCAGACGGGGCTGTAAGGACATCGGTTGATGCAGAAGTCAGGGGAGGATCTCTTGATAATATGATCCAGGATGAAACAGTTGTTAACAATGAAGAATATATATATGCATCCGGTGATTTTACTTTTCTTTCACCTGAATATCCGGAAAACTCGCGGATTTCAAAAACCGTGAGCATTTCATCAGAAGATCAGATCCAGCAGCTTTATGGAAGGCTCCTGAGTCAGGCCGTAAGGGAAAACTGCGCCCCCGGATCCAAAGGGATGATTTATCCTGCAGGAGACATGTCCTGGAGTATTTCCGGCAAAAAAGTAACTCTTAAATCAAAGTTTATAATCATGGAAAAATAACAGTACCGTATGCTGTCTGTTTTATTGTAATGTTTTGAAAAATTCTGTATAAAATAAACCTGCATTATTATTTCAGACATTCAGCCAGGGGTTGCCGGAATGCAATATAAACAGATAATACCAGTTCTCTGTATAATTATAATTTCAGCTGTTACATCCTGCTCGGTATCAGACAATCCCGAAACTGCCGTTGTTG
>CAZKOK010000298.1:0-5589 GCA_964554355.1 uncultured Spirochaetia bacterium
ATCGTTTAAACTGGCAATACAAAATTGTTTTATTATCAAATATGAAGAAATAAAGGAAGTTCACGGACATAATGCTGCTGAAGTTTCTGTTGGAATTATACTTGGTTTTTTTATAGCAGTTGCATTCTGTAATCTGTAATTCAACGGGTCCCTTATGTTTACCATAAACAAAAAAAATATTACTGTCATGATCTTAATGGCTGTTGCCTTTCTTGTTTTATCGCTTGCAGCGGGAATAATTAGCAGCAGACAGAAAAATAACGTTTACAGGATTCTTGTCAAAGATAAAAATGAGGCTTCTTTACTGTCGTCTTTTCTTTCAGGTAATTTTGATATTATTTCAGGATATAATTCTACCGTTTCCGTAAATCTTTTCGGAGAGAAAAAAAACATCTTTGTGAATGATATTGATTCGGAACTGAATGAACAGGACCCGAGACGCACTTATTATGTAAACAATATTGATTCTCTTTTTTTCAGTGAGTCCGGTGATTATGAAATAATTTATCTGTTCACTGATATATCTCCGTTAAGGTTTTATCTTTTCCATTCCAGGGAAATCAGTGAAATATGCACTGACTGGCTATGTCCCGAAATTGAATTCGACCATGTCCTGTTTCAGCTGATTTCCATAATAATATTCCTGATTGTCTTTACCGTTATTTTCAGAAAATTTTCTGTATCATTTCTTCTGTTTTTACCATGGCTGAGTGTTTTTTTTGCCTGGAGATATGATCTGATATGTATTTCATTCTGCATTATTTATCTTTTTGCATTTTTATCGGATCTCGTTCTAAAAATATATTCAGATGAAAGAAGGATATTCCTGCGCGGTCTGTTCAGAAAAACGCCTTCATCTTCATTTTTTTTAATTTCTGTTATTGTACTTAATATATTATTTATATTATTTTCAGGCAAGGCTGTTTCTGTTCTGACAGTTTTATCGTCAATGGGATATGATTTCCTGGTCATTGCAGTTTTTTTTGTTCTCCGTGTAAATGCCTTAAAAAATAATAAAGTGAATATTTTCAGATATAAATCAATAATCGGAAATGAAAAACTGTTTATTTTTTCCCGCAAAAAAACAGGTGATGTAATTATTATTGTAATGATTTGCATTTTGTTTTTCCTTTTGCCGTCAGTTAAAAATAACAGCGGCCCAAATATTCCCTTTTTTGGTATAATGAACAATTCATGGCCGGCTGTCAGTAGACTGAATAATGAAAGACAGGAAAATCTGAAAACAGTGCAGATAAGCGATTATATAAAGCATGTTATTTACCAGGAATATTATCAGTACGGCATTACTGAATTTTTACCTGAAATTGATGAGGAAATTTCTGTCAGTCATTTTATCATGGACCAGGGGCAGGTTAAAAAAGAGAAAGAAATTCTCTTTATATTTACAGATTCATATTATTCAGATATACTCCATTCATTACCAGTGAACAGTGCTGCCAGGATTTTTACGAATGGTGCTGTGATAAATCGGATTTCATATTTGCCGGTATCAAACGGTATGATATTTTTTTTCAATTGGTGGCAGTACCTGATTACTGTCATATTTACAGTAATACCAATAATTATTTTTTACTATAATATAAAACCTGTTTATCTAAGCAGAGTTTTTATCGTGTTTACAAGGAGAAACAGACAATCCGCATGAAAAATCTTAAAACATTTCAGCAGGGTGGTATTCATCCTCCCGAAAATAAACACTTGTCGGAACATAAGGAGATACAGAAAGCTTCGGTACCTGAAATCCTTGTTGTTCCGTTATCACAGCATCTTGGGAAACCTGCTCAGTGCCTTGTCAATGCAGGCGATACTGTCAGCGAAGGAATGCTGATAGGTCAGGCAGACGGATTCATTTCGGCCAATGTGCATTCTCCTGTAACCGGCACGGTAGAGGAGATAAAAGACCTTTTTTTGCCGAACGGCATAAAGTCAGGCTCTGTTGTTATAAAATGCAGTGAAAAACCCTCGGATACCTGGGAAAAGAAATCCAGGGACTGGGAAAAACCTGACAAGGATGAACTTCTTAAGATTATTGCAGATCTTGGAATAGTAGGAATGGGCGGGGCAACATTTCCTGCCCATGTAAAACTGAGTATTCCCCGAGGTAAAAAAGCCGACGTCCTGGTTATAAACGGTGTTGAATGTGAACCATATCTTACATCCGACCACAGACTAATGCTTGAAAAAACCGAACAGATTTTTCTGGGGATAAGCATAATAAGGAAAATAATTGAAGCAGAAGAAATATGCATCGGCATTGAAAACAATAAAACAGATGCAATACGGAAAATGACTGATTTCGCCGGTAAAAATTATCCGTACATAAAAGTACAGCCCTTAAAAGTACGTTATCCGCAGGGCGATGAGAAACAGCTTCTAAAGGCCATTATTGACAGGGAAGTGCCTTCAGGCGGCCTGCCGATTGATATCGGGGCTGTAGTGGTAAATGTCGGAACCGCTCATGCAGTTTATGAAGCTGTGGTTCATGAAAAACCTGTAATGGAAAGAGTGGTTACGGTATCAGGCAGGGGCGTAAAAAATCCATCCAATTTTCTTGTAAGAATCGGAACTCCGGTAAAAGAACTGATTGATGCCTGCGGCGGATTGAATGATAATTCGGTCAAACTTGTATCCGGCGGTCCGATGATGGGTTTTTCCTTTTTTAATCTGGATTCACCTGTTACGAAAGGAACTTCCGGCATTCTTGCACTTACAAAAAAGGAAATAAACAAATCCCGTTCAACTGCATGCCTTATGTGCGGAAGATGTATAAAGGCCTGCCCTATGGGTCTTAATCCGACATTAATATTTAAGATGATAGATAACCTTGAAATAAAGGAAGCAATCGCAGCAGGTCTGATGGACTGCAAGGAATGCGGCTGCTGCAGCTTTACCTGTCCGGCCCATATTCAGCTTGTACAGGGAATGAGGACAGGTAAAAGACTGTCAAGGAAAATGGGGTAATTGTTGTGGAAACATCATTGATTACAAGTTCTGCACAGATTCATAAAAAAGATTCAACTGCCAAAATAATGTGGACGGTTTCAATCTGTCTGCTTCCTGCAGGCATCTGGGGCGTCGCTGTTTTCGGTATAAATGCGCTTGTTACACTGCTTATTTCAATTGCTGCATCGGTCGGCACGGAACTTCTTATATCAAAACTTGCCGGCAAATCAACGCTGCATGACGGCAGCGCTTTTCTGACAGGTCTTCTTATAGGTTATAATATGCCGCCTCTTTCACCGGCACAGTTTTACATACCTGTTCTTGCTTCTGTTTTTGCAATTGCAGTTGTAAAATGGTCATTCGGAGGGCTCGGAGGGAACTGGATGAATCCGGCTCTTGCGGGAAGGGTCTTTGTTTTCTTTTCCTGGCCGTCAGCAATGAACAAGTGGAGTTTCCCGGGATTTATGAGTTCAGTGGATTCTGTCTCAGGCGCAAGTCCGCTTGGATTCATCAAAACGGGGATCAAAACAACTGCTGAAAGTTTTTCAGGGTCTGTTGATTTCCTTCAGAGTCAGGGTTATCCCGTAAGCGGTTTTGCCCATGGTCTGTCAGACAAACTGCATATCAATCCATATTATATCGATGCTTTTTTCGGCAATATCCCGGGCTGTATCGGTGAAGTATCTGCTTTGCTTCTTCTTGCCGGTGCTGTTTATCTGCTGATTAAAAAAATCGTTACCTGGGAAATACCCGTATTTTATATACTGACATTCGGAATTATGACCTGGATTTTTGCAGGAAACAAACTCGGCGCCGGTTTTTTTCATGGCGATGTTTTTTATCACCTGCTTACCGGAGGCTTGCTTCTCGGCAGTCTTTATATGGCTACGGATATGGTCACGTCACCTCTGGACATGCGTGGAAAAATAATTTTTGCGGTCGGCACAGGGTTTCTGACTTTCCTTTTAAGATTTTACGGGACATATCCGGAGGGCGTTTCCCTGGCTATCATAATAATGAATATTTTTGTTCCTTTTATAAACAGATTTACAAAAACCAGGCGATTCGGTGTACAGAAAAAAGGAAGTGAAAAATGAAAAAATCAATATTTATTATCGGAGGAAAACTTGCACTGATTGGGGCGGTTTCTGCATTTGCCCTTGCTTTAATTAATTCGGTAACTGCACCTGTAATTGAAGAAAACAATGCCGTAAAACTTAAGGAAGCCTTATCTGCGGTAATAATTTCAGGTGAAGCCGGTAATGAAATTACAATTGAAAACGATAAAAAAATAAAAGGCTATTATACGGTTAAGGAAGACGGAAAAGTCTCAGGCTATGTTTTAAAGCTTACAGGCGATGGTTACGGAGGTCCCTTAAATATTATTGCCTCATATGATGTGTCGGGAAAAGTAAGTAAAGTAAAGCTTATGGATAATTCCGAAACAGCCGGTCTTGGTAAAAAAGCTGAAAATGATCAATATATGAAAGTATTTGAAAATACGGGGACCGATAAAAAAGTACCATTATGGAAATCTGATTTAAGTACTGAAAAAGTAAACGAAATCACAGGAGCAAGCATCACATATTACGGGGTTGCCCAGGCTGTAAAATACGGTTCAGATCTTGTTAAATCAGGATTGGAGGCTTTGAATGATTAAGGAATTGACAAAGGGTCTTATAAAGGAAAATCCTGTATTTATTATTCTTCTGGGACTGTGTCCGACGCTGGGAGTTTCTACAAGGGTTGTTTTCGCTCTTGGAATGGGTGCCGGTGTAATCTTCGTTTTGATTGGTTCCAATTTTTTCATTGCACTTCTTAAAAATTTTATTCCCGGCAAAGTCAGAATACCGGCGTATATCGTAATTATTGCCTCGTTTGTGACAATTGTCGAAATGGTAATGAAGGCATTTGTACCGCCCTTATACAACAGTCTTGGTGTTTTTATCCCCCTTATTGTTGTAAACTGCATTATTCTGGGACGTGCAGAAGCATTTGCCAATCAGAATTCCGTTGGAAAATCTGTTGTTGATGCAATCGGAATGGGCATAGGTTTTACACTTGCACTTGTCCTTATTGCATTTATCAGAGAATTGTTCGGGAACGGAACGATACTCGGTGATACTGCGCTTGAAATAAAAGTGCCTTTGCTGTCAAAGCAGCCTGTCATGGTGTTCGGTGCTGCGGCCGGAGCTCTTCTTGTTATGGGCTACCTGAAGGCGCTGTTTGATATACTTCATAAAAAACTTGATAAAGGAGCCGGCAAATGACTTATATCGGAATAATATTCACATATGTTTTTATCAGTAATTTTATTCTGACCCAGTTTCTTGGTCTGTGTCCGTTTATAGGTGTTTCAAAAAATCTGGAGTCAGCAGTCGGTATGGGGTTTGCGGTTACTTTTGTAATGTCCCTTGCAGCTCTGATTACATGGGCTGTTCAGCACCTTATTCTTGTTCCGCTTCATATTGAATTTCTTCAGATTGTTACTTTCATTCTTGTAATTGCGGCACTTGTACAGCTTGTTTAAAAGGTAAACCAGAAAATATCTCCTCCGCTATATACAGCACACGGTATAAATCATCCGCTAAAAACCACAAACTGCTCAGTAAAGGGAATAGCGCT
>CAZKOK010000299.1:0-5577 GCA_964554355.1 uncultured Spirochaetia bacterium
GAGAGGGTCCCGAAGAAGTAATATTATCTTGGTTTCGTTATATTTTTCAGGTACAGAAAATTCATCTTCGTCTGAAAAGTCCAGTTCTTCGTCCTGGGAAATATCATATTTCTTTTCCTTGACGCGCATGACTAAATTGTTCAGCTGTTCGCGTTCAATCCTGTCTTCTTCCAGAGCCTCCAGAATGCTGTCGATGAGAGCTTCCCGGTCCATATCCGGGTCAGAATCTATCCCGATTTTGTCAGATAATCTGACAAGTTCTTTCGGGGAGAGAGACTGTAGCCGTTCTCGTGTCATAACACCTCCCACCAGTGTGATTTTTATCCTAGATAAATCGCCTTTCTGTGTCAAGAGGCTGGGTGTATAACCATAGAGAAGCTCACGCAACGATGCAACGAGCTTGAAGGTTCAAGCAATTCAAATGACTCCCATGAGAAAATCATATTTCACGGAAGTCATAAAATTTTTCAATAATTGAAACGATCGTAGTGTCGTAGCGTCGCCGCGTGAGGCCTTTTCCAGGTTTGTTTTAAAGTTGTTTTATCTATTTTCAAAGATTCACGAAAAGAATATAATTAACATTATGAAAAATTATCTGATCATTCATGGTCATTTTTACCAGCCGCCGAGAGAAGATCCGTGGACAGGCCTTATTCCGCGACAGCATAGTGCAGAACCATTTGAAAACTGGAATATCAAGATAAACCGGGAATGTTATGCTGCAAATTCTGCATCAAGGGTTCTCAACAGTAAGGGCAATATCACAAATATTGTCAATAATTACAGATATCTCTCTTTCAATTTCGGCCCGACTCTTCTTAACTGGCTGAAAAAAGAAGCAAACGGCGTCTATCAGAGAATACTTGATGCTGATAAATATTCGCAGGACAATAATAACGGGCATGGAAATGCCATTGCCCAGGGATACAACCATACAATACTTCCGCTGGACTCAAAGGAAGTTATGAGAACCCAGATCCGATGGGGTATTGATGATTTCGTCAGTCATTTCAAAAGAGAACCCGAAGGATTCTGGCTTCCGGAAACAGCAGTCAATTCCGATGTGATTGATGAGCTGATTGCATGTAAAATAAAATATACCGTTCTTTCGCCATGGCAGGCGGATTCGGTATGCACGCCGGGCAGTAAAACCTGGCGTTCACTTTACGGCCATCCGGCACCTTCGCATAAAGCTTACAGAATTGAACGCCCTTCCGGGAATCTGAATATATTCTTTTATGATCCGACTCTGGCAAGCGGGCTGTCTTTCAATCATTTTCTGCAGGACGCCGACAAACTCAAGCAAACAATAGACGGATATTTCCACGACCAGGAAAACGGCCATCTGATCAGCATTGCAACTGACGGAGAAGTCTACGGTCACCATGAGCCGTTCGGCGATATGTGCCTTGCCGCATTTATCGAAAAAGCAAACGGCAGATATGAAATCTGCAATTACGGACAATACCTTGAGCTCTTTCCTCCGGTGGAACTGGTCAAGCTGAAAAGTGGCGAAGATGACGCAGGCAGTTCCTGGAGCTGCAGCCACGGCGTTTCCCGCTGGTTTAAAAACTGCGGATGCTCAACCGGGGGAGAAGAAGGCTGGAACCAGAACTGGCGGACACCTCTGAGGAAGGCTTTCAGCTATCTGAGAAACGAAACCGAAAAAACATTTATCAGGGAAATGGCAAAATTCTCGGATAAAAACGGTTTTGAAATACGCAACAGCTATATCCATGTTCTTGCAGGTGAAACAGAAAAAAAGGAATACCTTGGGAATGAGTTCCCGTCTGCAGATGATGAACAGAAACTGCTGATTACCAGGCTTCTTGAAGGCCAGAAATACATGATGTACATGTTTACTTCCTGCGGATGGTTTTTCTCGGAATTAAGCGGAATTGAACCCGTCCAGAACATGAAATATGCCCTGCGGCTTGTTGAACTTTATTCTCCATGGTTTAACGGATCCGTACTGGAAAAACTGCTTGTTGATTTAAGCGAAGCGGAAAGCAATATCCCGAGTAAGGGGACCGGCAGGACCATTATGGAAAACGAAGTGATACCTTCGGCAAAAAATGACGCCTATGGAGCATCCATCCTGATTTTGCAGTCTTTTCTTAATCCGGGACAGAAAAAACAATACGGCTGTTACAGACTTGTCAACCTGAAAGAACAGAAGTTTGAAGATATTACTGAATACAGTTCAGAATGCAGCATTATAAACTGTGAAACAGGAAAAGCCATGGATTTTAAATTCAGCATAAGCAAAACAGAATCGATGGAAATAAAAATAGATCTTGAAGATAATGAAAATAAATATGCTGTGCTTGCTTCGGAACTTCCGGAATGCATCAGGTCCCGCATCAGCCGGGAATTTGTCCAGAACCTTGAGAAAGAATGCATCGCCCAGTATTCCCATCAGTTCGAAAAACTGAAGACTGCACTGTCTGTTGTTGAAAAACTGGCCACAGAACCTTCAAACCTTATTAAAAAGACTGCCGAAGTTATAATTTCCCAGCTAATGATGCAGACCCTGCAGGATAAGACGAAACTCCTGAAACAGGAAGAAATTGTATTCCTGAGGGAAATGATAGAACTCAAAAAGAAACATAACCTTGAAATTGATGAAAAGAAAATTACCGTAATGCTTTCCGAGATTCTGGCATATCAGACCGACTTTTTCAGTGAAAACCCCACAGCAGCAACAACATCATATATTCAGAAACT
This sequence comes from uncultured Spirochaetia bacterium, assembly GCA_964554355.1. Taxonomy (GTDB): domain Bacteria; phylum Spirochaetota; class Spirochaetia; order CAZKOK01; family CAZKOK01; genus CAZKOK01. Next base: position 2,728 of record CAZKOK010000299.1, read on the forward strand.
GTGCGATCTTGCCTGGTCGGGAGGATTCGAACTGGAGAAAACAATTCCGCAGAATATTGTTTTCAGCCTTATTAATGAATATGGAGAAGAATATTTCAGGCAGATAAGCAATCAGGATTTTGAAGCATTTTCAAACCTCCGGAACCTGATAAATCTGGGGGAGTCTCTGGGAATTGAAGTCGAGGAAATGAAAGCAAGGCTGCTCAAACCCTGATTTTTTCTGCGGCTATCATAACGACGTCACCGAAACCCAACTTTTTTGAGAGCGGATCGAGGATACTCTTAAGCACAGGATGGCCGGCTTCCCTGGTAAGACCGCCCCAGGTTTTCAGGCCTGTAATGCGGAATCCTTCTTCTGCTAAAAGTCTTTTCAGGGTTCTTTTTGAAAAAAGAATCACATGATCCGCAATACACAGACGCCAGTTCTTTCTGTAAACCCTTGCCTGCAGGCTGTCAATATTCGGAGTGACGATACAGACCGATCCGGAAGGCTTGAGTATTCTGTATATTTCGCGGACAAAGGAACGCGGATCGGCAATATGCTCTATTACATGCGAGCTGTGGACAAAGAAAAACGAGGCATCGGGAAAGGCTTCCTCTTCAAGTGTATTGATTTTTATATTCAGTTTTCTTTTTTTTATTCCGTATTCGGCAGAAGCCCTGCATACATCAAGACCCGTTGTTTCCCAGCCCAGGTTTCCCAGATACTCTATAAGGATGCCGGCAGCGCAGCCGATATCAAGAAATGTATTATCTCCCCTTACCGGATGCCTGCTGAAAAACCTGATGTCATCAAGACCTTTGATCATCAGATCAAGGAAATTCTTTTCACCCTCTATTTCATAATTAAAATAATCTTCATCATAGCGATTTATCAGGCATTCCTGTGACGGTCTCGGGTTCTGAAAAACAAGGCCGCAGCTTCTGCATTTTTCAAAAAAGTAACTGCTGCAGTCAAAAATCATTCTGCTGTGAGCGGCCCCGCATAAAGGGCAGCTGATCCTGTGACGTTCATCATTTCCGGGATTTTTGGAAAATGTTTTATAGTATTTTCCGGCCATGGATTTCAATTCGGTCTGATCCCGGTAATACTGAGATTAACCGAAGATATATTGCCTCTGATGTCTTCTGCATAGATTTCCAGCTTTACTTCTCCGGGAAGCACCTGAAGTTCTCCCAGATTAATATAAATAACATCATCAATTCTGACAAATATTTTATCGGCTTTTTCAGCCCAGGAGAAATTATAGGCATCGTTGAAATATTTAAGGGACTCAAAAACGTATTCCTTGTATTTCATCCCGTCAACATAATATTTAATTTTGAAAGGAATCAGCTTATTCCCGCTTCTTTCATCGAAAATCTCTGCAAGCACCGTTTTACTTCCGGTCTTGGTAATTGTCCGGCTGGTAATTCTTGTAAGTTCACGATTGTCTGAAAGAAGAAAAATACCCTCTATCCTGGGGGCTTTTTTATCTTCAAGAAACGGAAGCAGAATTTCCGGGTTAACAATCTGCACACCTTCGGTATCAAGAATTTCAAGTTTGATATTTTTACCGCTGCCGATCAGCTGCCCTTCGCTGACTGAATCAGGGAAATCATCCAATGGGACAAAATTTCTGTAAATCGAGCGTAGCCCGTTTTCATGCTCCAGAATAAGCAGATTGTCTTTCGGGTCATCACCGGGGAAGACGCGCAGATATACAGTTATGCCGTCTGCTATTGAATAAACATTACCGTCATCCGAAAGGATGGAAATAGATGTGACAAAGGAATTCTCTTCAAGCTGCCCGAATGATTTTAATATAACCGGATTGTTTACAGGCCAGCGCAGTCCAAAAACCACCTGGGCAATTAATATTAATGAAACAAATAATAAGGCTTTTTTCATTTCTTCTCCAGTCCGTACAGAAAAACCTTGTCTGAATAATTCACTTTCGGTTCTTCATCAGCAAAATCAGGTCCCGCAATATCAGAAGTAAATACAAGCAGCCTGTCGGAATTTACTGAAAATGAAATGTAATCGTAACTTCTGCTTCCGGGATAGATATCACCGCTTTTCAGATCCGCATAATAAAATCTCTTTTTCCCGTTCTTTTCAGCAGAAAAAAAGAAAAACGCACCATTTGAGGAAAGTACCCCGTTGTCAAGAGTGCCGTCAACAACTATTTCGGATAACTTCTTTTTTCTGAATGAATAAAAAGCTGCACCGTCACGCGTTTTATAGGCAAGTGAAGAACTGTCATCAGAAAAAGTGATAAATACATCACTTCGGAAACCGGAATCCAGCTCTTCCACCAGAAGGTCTCTGTAATCGTAACCCTTGTCACCTGTTTTTTCCAGAATATGAAGGAACTGCTGGCTGCCGCCGTGAATAACTGCTATCCTGCGATTATCAGAACTTACCGAAATTCCATAGATGCAATCCACATCAGGATAATCAAATCTTTTTTCAAATACGATATTCCCGCCGTTATCAAGTATGAAAAGATCGCCGTTTGCCAGACCTATTACCGTAATTTTTGTGGAAGCGCCGAATACGGTAATTGGAACACTGAAATATCTGTTCCAGACCGGCTGGCCGGCTTTTGTAAAAACCGAGAATCCGCGGGCATCGTGGGAAACCAGATAAAGACCCGTTTCCATGAAAAAGGGAATTCCATCCAGTCTGAATGAGGAAATTGTCTTGCCGTCGATTCCGGTAAGCTGAAAATTTCCGGCATCCCCGGATTCAAGACAATATCCGGCTGCGGCCCGGACATAATATGAAGATTCCATACAGAATATAATGCGTCCTGAGTCATCAACATAACCGCTGACGGCCGGACCGGCAAATGCAAGGAGGGGTTC
>CAZKOK010000300.1:0-5571 GCA_964554355.1 uncultured Spirochaetia bacterium
CCTGATATGTCCGCAGGTAAAATTTCTCTACAAAGATACTGAAGTCTGTACAGATAACGAACAGGGGCAAAAATGCATTTCCTGTGCGGAATATTTTAAGATGGCAAATATTGAAAGCCGACGGGCAGTAAGCCAGGGTTTTCTGGGAATATTAAGGGGAATCCGGAATATATTCTATAAAAGAAAAAAGAAGCTATGGAATTTTAATATAACTGTAAATGCCGGAAACGATGCGCTTTTAAAGAGTACGGGACCTCCAGCCGGTGAAAACTTTTTTACCGAAAGAATCAAAACCTCCATAATGTCATTAAACAGTACTGATAAGGTTTTTGCACCTTCAAAGTTTTTAGCGGATCTTCTTGTAAAAAGCGGAGTACACAGGGAAAAGATGGTACAATGCCGTATTTCATTGCCCCATCTTATGAAAATTGCCCGGGTGAAAAAAAAATCTTCAAAAACTGATAAAACAATATTCTGTTATCATGGTTCAGATATAGCAAATAAAGGTTTGTATTTTCTTTTTAATGCTGTCGGCGCATTGGATGACGCAGTCAAAAAAAAGTGTACATTTCTCATATATGGAATTACTCACGAAACAAAGGTCCCTTCTGAAATACGGGATGATTGTTCTGTTATTCTGAAACCCGTTTTTTCTATAAATCAAATCCGTAAACACAGGTATGATATCGGTATACTTCCTCATCTCTGGTTTGAAAATTCACCGGTTACCCTGCTTGAGCATTTTGCCATGAAAAAGCCTGTACTTTGTGCCGAATTAGGCGGAGTAGTTGATTTTATTACAGAAGGCGAAAACGGATGGTTTTTCAAAGCCGGCGATGTTAAGTCTCTATGTGAGAAAATCACATTAATTGTTGAACGTAAACTGAAAATACCGGATGTATCAGTATATAATCAGCCGATCTTCTCTGATTTTATTGATATGCTGTATGAAGAATGAATCATAAAAGCAGGCAGGTATTGTTCAGACCGGATTTCTTCTTTTGAATTTTCTTCTCCTGAAAAAAATTCTTTTCACAATAACCTTCAATATCCTGATCCCGGGTAAATTAATAAACTTTCTGAATGAAGACACTCTGAAAACAAAAGAATCCTCATACTGGCTGATAAGCTTTTCAAGAAAATATCCGCTCCAGTTATATTTACAGGTTTCAGTTCTCCATAACTCATACTTGTATCCATCAAAAGAATTCCATGGCTTTCTGCGTGTAACAAAGTGTACGATTTTCGGATTATCCAGAGCCTCTTTTACATCATCAAACGAAACATCATCTCCCATTTGTTCCAGGGTATTCGGGTAGCTAAAGATTTCTGTTATATCAATACTGCATTCTTTTCCGGCGTAAGGAAATCGTGCAAAAAGGTTATACTTTAACGGCAGATACCTGACCGTATCGTGAAAATAAACATTAAGCTGGTCCTGATCAATAAAGCGATATACCCTGTCGCTGTTGAGATACACATCCTTCAGGTCCTGAAGTAATGCCTTTTTATTTATTGCATTCATATTGAATAAAACCAGGCCTGAATTAAAATATCTGTCCTGTTCAGTAAACTGTATTCCGCAGTTGCCCTTGTTTTTACTCAATTTTAAATCCGGAACCGCCGCAATGCTGTATCCTTCCATATCAATTCCCCAGATTTCCGAGATGTCATCAACAACAGCCATATCGGAATCAAGGTACAAAAGTTTCCCGCAGTCATTCACAAGCAAAGGAAGAAGGCATTTCGCTATTGCTATTTGGGAAATATAGTCCTTTTTGGGACACTGCAGTATTTCATATAATTCAGAGATATAATCCCGGTACTCACCGGAAATGCAGATAAAATGGATATGCACTCTGTCACTTTCCAAAGAATTAAAGGCATCAATGCAGAGGTCCTTTTTATCTTCAATTATCAGGTAAAAATCGATGCTTCCATCAGGGAGGCCGTATTTTTCAATCGTCTGCATAACCGTTCTGGTCTGCACCTGGTAATTGGCGTCAAAACATAACGCGACTGAGTATTTCATTTTATTTTAAAAACCCCTTTTACCAGATATTTGAATTTGCTGATAAAACCTTTCCTGTTTATATATCTCTGGCGGTAAATTGCGGGAATTCCAATACCCGTAAACAGGCGATAAAAAGGAATATATCTGAATTTTGTCAATTTATATAATTCTTTCCTGATCGTTTTTAATCTTTCAGTATTTTCATCAGTTGAAACAATACGGCTTAGTTCAATTACCTGCGGCCTGATTTCAGTATTGAAAGTGCGTAAGGCAAAAAATACAAGCGGATCTGAAGATTTCAGTTTCGTATGCCTGATATATTTAATCAACCCGTCAATTATATCCAGTCTCTGGCAGATCGTTTTTTCAATTTTTGATTTATCAATTGCTTTCTGATATTGAATGGAATTTGTTTCATGGATTCTTCTGTAATACGGAGAATACTGCAGTACGCTTATTCTGCTTAAGCCTCTGATCAGTATCGGTGTGCCGTCGTTATCTTCAAAAGAAACGTTTTCCCGGAACCGGGTTTTACGTATGGCTTCGCTCCTGAAGACATAAGCCCATTGGGGAGTATTTAACCGGTGATATCCGCAATATGCATTTTTAATAAAATCCTTACCGCCAAACAGTTTATCGCATATAAAACCGGTATACGTATATTTTTCAACTTCAATAAAAAACCTTGTTGAGTTATCCACGTAAAAATTATTTGCCCCAAAGCCGAGTGCATCAAGATTTTTCTTTTTTGCATAATTATATAAAAACTCACATGAGTAAGTATCTATAAAATCATCACTGTCAATAAACCAGATATACTCGCCTTTTGCAGCGGCGATGCCTGTATTCAGTGCGCCGCCATGTCCTTTATTTTTATCGTGATGTATTAGCCGGATGTTCTTTTCGCTCTTAATTATATCTTCGATTACTTTTACTGAATTATCCTGTGTTTGATCATTGACAATAATTATTTCGACATTTTTTAATGATTGACTGATACAGCTTATCAGACAATCCCTGATATATTGTTCAACATTATAAACGGGAATTACTATAGTTAAAGGAATCATCATTTCCTGCTTTATTTAAAATTAAGCAACATTATAAGAAAAATTGAAAAAAAACAAGTCTGCATAACATCCTAAACATTTTTGAATAATCAAGGACGGATTTCCTTAATTTCCCAGTCAGAATAATCAGTGCATAACAGGCGGAAAAACTGATTTGTTCACAGCCAGTGGTTACGATTTTTACGGGGCGAATGAAGTAACAGATATTTATCTTGATGCTGACATCTGGCTGTTTATCGTCTGGAAGGATGGATCAAGCGGAACGTTTTCTGCTGTTGTTGATTTTGGTGATGATACTGACGGTATAGAGTTTTCAGGCATGGTTTCGCTTACCCTGAATGCCTGGGGCGTCGTCGGTGAATACTGCACCGGTACTTTTGAAGGTCCCGTTTCGGTCGACTATGGTTCCGGATACGTCGCCGGCACACTGACAGACGGTTATTTCAGCGTGAAAAGGTGGCCTGACGGTACATACTGATGTCCTGACAACTTTTTATATTAATCAGAGATTGCAGGAGGCTGTTGTTCTGTTTAAAATCCGGTCATGATTAGTGCAGAATATAAGGCCATTCTGGAAAGCATCAGGATAATGGCGGAACAATCTTCGGGGATTGAAGCCGTTTTTGTTATCGGCTCCTGTGCGCGCACGATTGAAAAAGCCGATGAATATTCGGATCTTGATTTATTGATAATTACAAATGATCTTCAATACTTTTTAACAGGGCAGGAATGGATATCCCGGATATACAATCCCCTCTGCGTATTTCACGATCATGAACCAGGGCAGATATCCAATGATATCCGGGTCCTGTTTGACAATTTTCTCGAAGTGGATTTTGTCTTTTTTGAGACCGGACACCTGCAGACTGAATGGATTGCACATTTCTGTCTGAATACGTATATGAAAAAACGATTGATAAAGATAATAGAAGCATCTGAAAAAGAAGATCACGGAAAAGATTACAATACCTGGTTTGAAGGCCGCTTTATCGAGAAATGGGCAAATTCCGAAACAGTTGAAAAACTGAAAGACTGCTTTTCGGGATATTCAAAAAATGAAATTCTGGAAGCCCTTAAGCACAACATTGAACTGTTTAAAGCATTGGCAGAGAAGGTCTGTATAAAAAGAGGAATTGATTTTCCGAAAGAAGAAGTAAACAGAATATTACATCATATAGGGATACGTCAGCAGGGGGGATAAAATATGAAACTGAATTATACAAAGGCAGAATATTATAACATTACCGTTCAGGGGCAGATTGCCGGGGCCGCCGGACTGCGGTATGATTTATGTATTTGTCTGCTTTGACTGTTTCAATACAAAAAGTGTTCTGCAGTCATATTAGAAAGCGGTATACGGATAATCCGGAAATACTGTTGAAAAGTATATACAATGTTAGTACAATATCCCAAAGGGGTTTATAATGACCAAAAAACTGACACAGCTTGGAAACAGTGCTGCTCTTGTTATTGAAAAGCCTATACTTAAGCTGCTGGATATCGATATGGATACCGAACTGGAAGTTGTTACAGACGGTAAAAATATTATCATTTCCCCGATAAAACTGAAGGACAGTGAAAGCAAGGTGCTTGAAAGCCTTTCAAAAATCACCTTAAGACATTCAGAAACATTGAAGCGGCTGGCTGAATGAAAAAACCGCGCTTCCTTACTCTTGCCGAAGTCCTGCTGATTCATCAGAATCAGATAGAATCATACGGCGGATCATACGGTTTAAGGGATCCGGGCTTGTTAAGTTCAGCTGCTGCAATGCCTGAATCCATGTTTTCAGGCAGTTATCTGCATGAAGATATTTTCCATATGGCAGCAGCATATCTTTTTCATATCTGCCAGAACCATCCCTTTGTTGATGGGAATAAAAGAACGGGGCTTGCCGTCTGTCTGGTTTTCCTCGATATAAACGGGATTGAGATTGATGATAAAAATGATGAATTATACGATATGGTTATACATGTAACTTCAGGAAAACTGAAAAAAACAGAAATCGCCGGGATCCTGAAACGATTGAGCAGAAAGATTAACAAATGAATTATTTTATCAGGGAATATCAGGACAGCGACCTCCGTTCTGCGGCTTTATTAATCAGCCGCACATTCACCGAATGCAATTTTAAGGACAACGAAACATCCGCAGTTCTTCTTCTTTTTTTATTCTTTGCGACCCTTCTTGGTTCAAAAAGAACATCACTCTGCATCCCGACCTCCCGGAAGCCTGATCAGAATTCACATAAACCGTCGCGTCGGTGCGTCGTCGCGTGAGTTTCAGTCCGGAAACCCGCCGGGAACAGCCAATTGGACTATCTTGTGTAAATATTTCTGCATTTCAGTAAAAATATCCAATTGTAATTTATTCCCTCTGCTTTATAATAAACTTTGATGAAATTTCATTCACTCTGCCTGATTTTATGCTTAATTGCTTTCTCCTGCAGCAATTCAAGATATAAGGAACTTGAACTTCCGGATGAATAT
>CAZKOK010000301.1:0-5559 GCA_964554355.1 uncultured Spirochaetia bacterium
GAAGAAATATGAAGTTTTCATATTAATCATACTTTTTTGTACTACTGTCATAAATGCTGAAGAAATAACAGCAATATCCGCAAACAGAAGCTTTATTCTTCTTCCTTTCATAAATATTATTTCTGATGATGAGTTTGAATATCTTGGCATGCAGATTTATCATGTTTTGAAAGTAAACCTGGAAAAGCAGAATTCATTTACAGTTATTTTGCTGGATTCTGATAATTTAATGAATGTTGATGAAAATAATCAGATACTTGATGATTTACAAAAGCAATACAATGCAGATGATGTTATTGCTGGTGAGTTTTATGAAACTGGAGGAAATGTTCACATACTGATAAATATAATTGATTTACTGACGCAGCGTATTAAAAACAGTTATGTAAGAGAATTTCCGGCTGATCTTGATATTCTTTATAACATAGAAAAAATGTCAATTGATATTGCAGAGACCCTTGCAAGCGAAATGCCTCTTCTTGAAAGAGATGCAATTTTCAATAAGCAGATAGTATCACATTTAAGGGAAAAAATAGATGCTGAAGAAAAACTCATTTATGAAATATTTACAAGCAACAATGAAATACAATTATCTCCGGGAAGCGGAATAAATCTGGGCAGAACAGTTGTTTCATGGTCTGCTGACGGACCATTAGTATCTCCATCATTTAATATTGAATATTCCGGAAATTTAATTCAGAACGTCCATATAAAGATTGGTGCGGAAATCATGCCTTTTGATATTCTTTCAAATGATGGAAAACGTTTTGAAATGAGTTTTGAAGTCCTTGCCGGATATTATAATGAACTGATCTATTCGTTTCATGTTGACGGCGGAATAGCTGTGATTTACGATTATAATGAAAAATCGGCTGCGCTTGCTTCGGGGACAGAGCAGTTTCCCGAATATCCGTCTGTAGAAAGAGTTTCATTTTCGCTGCCTGTTCATACAGGATTATCAATAGCTTTGAATCAGAACTGGTTTGCCAATATCAGACTTAAGTATAATGGACTGACCTGGACTCTGGAAACCGGCAGTCCGGGATTGTATCCCGAAGGGAACAGAACATTGCGATATTATTATGGATTTTCTCCCTGGAATTTCCTGAGTATTTCAATTACAGCCCAGATTGGGCTGCGGTTTTAATTTTTTTTCAGGAGACTGAAATTGCACGTAAAGGGATTTTTCCTGCCTGTTTTTTTTATTCTCGTATCCATTTTTGTATATTCCGCTGAATTGCCGGTTGTTACAGTAATGGACTTTAGTGTTAATGAGATCAGCAAAGCAGATGGAAATGCCTTCACAGATCTTTTTATTTATAATATCCATGAGACAGGCAAGTATCTTGTAATAGAAAGAAATGAAAGGAACAAGCTTATAAAGGGATTGGGAGTTTCATTGGAGAATGATTATTCTGAAAATGAGATCCGGGAGATTGCTTCATTGCTGAATGCGGATATTGCCGTAACAGGTGAAATATCCGTTGATGAAGGCTTACTGGTTCTGAAAATCAGGAAAATCCATGTTGATTCCGGTCTTGAAAATACTGATTTCACCGGGAAATATCATACCGTAAATGAAATGACTGAAGATTTCCGCAGAATATCAGGAGAATTGTTTCCTGCAGGTTCTGCAGAAACAGCAAATTTATTTTCTCCAGGAAAAATTGCTGCATCACTTACACCTCTCCCTATAACAGAAAGAATGCTGTTTGTTGTACCCTCCGGAAAAATGACTCCCGAGCTTGCATATTTTAAACAGCTGTTAATCAGACTGAGTGAGCTGCTTCTTAAGAATGGTAATGTAAGTATTTATTTTAGAAATTATAATGCAGAACAGGCAATGCCGGATCTTCAGGAATTGCAGACTGAAGCAGATAAAAACAATTATCATTCGATAATCCTGATTAAGGAAGCCGAAGAAAAGTCGGAACCGGCAGTACTTACTGTTTATGAAAGAGACCTGAAGATAAGAACAGAGATCAGGATCAATAAAGAAGATGAAATGGAAACTGTATTTTCAGATATTAAATCTGCATTCTGTGAAAATGCCTATTTTGTACCTCAGGAAATTCTATTGAAGGAAATTAAAAGAAATATAAAAATATCGGAAAAACTCGAAAATCTGATTTTTGCTGAAGAGGTTTTATCCTCGGCATTTTCAATCGGCCTCAGGACAAAACTTTTTACATCTGTTCTGGCACCGGAATATCACCCGAATCTGAACATTGCCTCCGCTGTTGCAGGATTCAGCTGGTATTATGACAGATTATTCGGAATTGGGCTTGAATATGAGTATTCTCTTGGATATCCGGGAACAATTGATTCAAAGCTGGCGGATCATCCATTAATATCCCAGCATCAGATCAGACTGATCCCGTTCAGGTTCCGGACAGCCGGAAAATTAAGTATTCTGCTCAACATCTTTTCTTCAATCCATTTTCATAATGCCTATGAAATTGTTTTTGCTCCCGGAGATGTCCATTATTACAATAACGAAACAATTATCTGGTTTCTTACCGCAGGCCTTAATCTTGGGCTGGTTCTGAATTTGACAAAAGAATGGGCTGTTTTTACCGAAATAGCTGAAATAAACTATATTATCTTCAGAGGTCCTCAACCCATGGATATCAGCAGGAAGAGAAATTTTTCCGGGGACTTCGGCGGATTGGGATTTATCTATCGTTTATAGCTACCGAATAAAGAACCCCGGAATTGGAAACAATATTTATTCTGTTTCCTGCTGCAAATGGATTGGAATAGAATTTCTCTGTCCGGTCTATCAGGATTTTTTCCAGTTCGTCTTTTTCAGGATCGTAGAACAGTAGTTCACCTGTATCAGACCCGGCTGCTATTCTGCCTTTATAAACATACGGCAGCAGGTTCCTGAAAGTTCTTGTGGTTAATTGATCTGAATAAAGCTGGACTATTTCATTGGTACTTCCTGTATCAGTATTAAGAATGTAGAGAATTCCTTTGACATTTATTCCATATATGTATTCATTATATTTTCCAAAATCTGATACTATGGGATTATCGAGAGACCACCTCTGCTTCAATTTTCCGCTTTCATATTCAAGAATGTAAGGTTTGTTATTTTCAAGTATATAGATAAAAATGCTGTCTTCTTCTGCCAGAAAATTGGCAAATGATGATCCTTCAAGCCTGATATTCCAGTCTGTTTCTCTTTTAGAATTGAGATGTTTTATATAATTGTCATAAAAGGAGCCGATTATCAGACCATCCCCGGTAATAACAGGGGACACAGGGAATACTTCCTCCTGGATGATTTCCAGATTATCTGTCTTTTCTGCCAGATCAAGTCTGTAGTAACCTTTGTTTAAAACCGGAATGATAAGCTCTTCATTTCCGAAGAGGGGGAGATAGTTGTCAGACAAAGTACCCGGGCCAGGAATTACATACTCGGAAATAACAGACAGACTTTTCCTGTCTATCAGAAAAATCCTGTCGGTAGATGCAAGACCAAGATACTCTTCTGAACCGACAGGCTTTACCCGGAAATGCAGATTGTCGGGAAGAATGTCAATAGCTTCAATATTATTGTCCCGGAATACAGCCAGGGTATTATCTGACAGAATATAGGCAGTTTCATCTATTACGGTATTTGAGAAAAAACTGATGCCATTGTCAGGCTGCTTATATCCCGGAAAAATACCGATCCGGTTTACAGAATAATCAGGTTTGTCGCTTTTTTTATCAGTATGCACAGTCAGACCCGAGGTTTCCGGTATTTTCTGGTTTGTATTTGCAGGAGCCGGTCCTTCAATTCTGACATCTAAATCGTTTTGTGTCTTAATATGTTCAACTGAATCCGGAAGACTGAAAGTTTTTTTAAAAGGTATGAAACTGCGCAGTCCATTGTCAATTGCCTTTTCTGCCGGATCTATCCCTTCCAAGCCTGAGAAAACCATTCCATCTTTTTCAGAAATTACCACTTTTTCATTTTCAAACAGGATTCCTATCGGATTTTCAGACTCATCCGAGATGCGGGTTATCTGCACTTTTCCATCATAACAGATTACAGTTATGACATTTTCATCGGACAAAGATAAAAAGACCCTTGTTCCGACAAGTACAAATGCATAATCCATTATATCAATGACGGCATTTTTATCCCGTTCCAGAACTCCTTCCTTATTTATATACATAGAGCCTTTTCCCAGGACCATGTGCAAAGTTTCGGATTTGTCAGCATGACTGGCCATTTTAAAAGATGTATTTTCGAACAGCTGAATTCCGACAGTATCACCCCGCTGAATACTGATCTGCTCGTTGCCTGAATTCAGGATGTCGCTTTTCCTGATTTTATAACCGAAAAAGAGATCTTCAGAATTATTTACTGTTCCCGCTTCATTTGAAATTACAATCATTGGACTTCCCTGTGTTTTGGCTGAAGTGGTTTTAAGCAGAAAAAGCGTGGTTGCGGATGCAAGCAGCAGGACAATGATTGCAGCAGCTTTTAAGGAAAAACTATATCTAAAAAACTTTGTAATAGATGGTTTTTCTTTTTTCCTGGTATTACTGTCTATGAATGAGAGTATCCGCTCCCTGGTCTGGCTGCGTATACCGGGGATTTGGCCCGCAAGTTCATATATTTGTCTGTAATTAGGTATTTCTTTTAATATTTTCATAACATACTCCCGTTTGAAGGGAAGTCATAAAGCAGTTCCCCTGAAAGAATTTTCATTTCCTTCATGAATTTTTTCCTTGCCCTGAACAGAACTGATTCAACCGATTTGCATGATTTATCAAGATTTTCGGCGATTTTCTCGACGGACATATTTTCCAGATACTTCTTGTTCAGTATTGTGCGGTAATTCTGCGGAAGGCGTTCAAATACAGCACTGATAAAAAGGAGGTTCTCCTTTTTCAGCAGTATTTTTTCAGGAGAAGCATGGTCAAGAATGTGACCGTCGATTATTTCTGCCGAAAGGATTGTTTTTGCCCTGATGGTTTTACTGATTATCCTTTTCTTTCTGAAATAATCAGCGATTTTTGATCGTGCAATCCTGAAAAGCCATGAATAGATATTGTGCGCGGCAGTAAGGGCAGCAGAATAATTGATTGCGTCACAGAAAACTTCCGAAAGAATATCTTCTGCCGCCTCGACCTGACCAAATACCTTGAAAAGTATGTATTTATAAAGACCGTCCGAACATTCGAAATAGAGGTCCCTGAAAGCATCGGTGTCTTTCTGTCGTAATCTGTTTATAAAACCGGAATCAAACTTCATAATGAATTTTACAATCCGCCTATATCTATATATCGATTGAAATCAGATAATCATTCGCAGAAACTGTAAAAAAATGGTGGTGGGAAAAAATAAAAAAATATCATTATAAAGCGAATGATTTTTGAATCTGAAGCGATATAGGTTATAGACAGACATCACCGGGATGTTAAATGGCCAGTTGCATAATGTAAAAAACAAGTTAAAAAAATAAAAAAAGTAATAAACAATTTAAAAAAGTGGAAAAATGAGAGCAGCACAGGCGCCTGCTGCTCGTTCAGCGTCATAATGACCAGGAGGCCGGGATT
>CAZKOK010000302.1:0-5550 GCA_964554355.1 uncultured Spirochaetia bacterium
TGCTGAAGTCATCTGTTCCGGAAAGCAACTTGTCCCGGGCGGCTTTGCGGACATTTATGTTTCCCATCGGCGGGTGCGCCAGAAATTTAGCACCGAGCATTCTCAGATATTTTTCTGAATTCATGAAACTTACGGCGGCACTGTGCACCCCGATAAATATTTTCGGCTGTCCTGTTTCTTCCGGATTGAAACCGGCAATTGACGAAAGCAGTGCCGTTTCCTGTTTTTTACTGATTGTCCATTGGGATGCACAAAAGAGTATTGCACTGAAATTACGCAGAAATGCCGTTTTCAGACAGCCGGGATCTTCGCATGTGTCAGCATCATATCCTGCAGCATGGATTATCTTAAGGTAATTTTCCCTGTATTCAGAAAAGCGGTGCCATTTCGTGTCGGCGCCGCCGAGAAGCAGGCATTTCGGTTTCATTGCTACCACTTCATCTCATTGCCATTCCAGTCAATATACATCGGGCCGTCAATTTTATGGTCTGCCAAAATCTGTTTTAAAACCGATGAAGCGGATTCTTCCGGGCTAAGGTCCGCATCCTTGCCGCCCATTTTAGTCCGGACCCATCCGGGATGGATACAAAGCACCTTGATGTTCATTTCGGCCACCCTGTTCTGAAGGATCCGCATTCCCATATTCAGTGCCGATTTCGACATGCAGTATGAAAACTCGCTTTTTCTCCAGCAGTCTGCGATACTCCCTGCTTCGGATGAAATGGAAATGAATTTTGCAGGGGTTTTCATATGGGGCAGAAAATGTTTGGCAACTATAAGCGGGGCTATGGAATTGACAGCATAAGTGGGAACATAAACTGAAAAATCAACGGCCGATATGTCCGGGCGGTGACTTTCCAGATGAACAGCGGCGTTATTAATTACTATATCAAGCTGGATATTCTTTTCAGCAAGATAAGATGCAGCATTTATAACATCATCTTCATCTGATACATCTGTCTGCCTGATGAAAACCCTGCCGCTGTATGCTTCTGCAATCGAAGAAAGACTATCCGAAATATTTTTTGAAACCGCCAGAATTGTATGTCCGGATTCGGCAAGCTGCCTGGTCATCACAAGCCCGATTCCCCTTCCTGCGCCGGTAATTAAAATGTTTTTCCCCATACTTTTATCCTTTTAACTGTCTATTAATAGTAAGAGGATATTTCGTAAAATGTCCAGCGAAAAGTAAATTTGCCTCACGCTACGACGCGACGACGCTACGAGCGGGATGATTCATGAAAATTAAAATGACTTCCGTGGAAAAACAGTATTACACGGAAATCATTAAATTTATCTTTTAAGAAGCGATCGTAGCGTCGTTGCGTGAGGGCTTTACTCCTTTGCATACCCCGGATGTATCGTTATTTTTCCTTCAACTTCGTTTTCATTGACCCGCACAATCCGCGGGACTTTTCCGGCAAGCGCGATCTTATCGTTTTTAATCAGAATTACGGCCCGTATCCCGGGAATTGAAATAACAGCTTCCGCGGCGGATTCCAGGTCTGCTTCCTCTTTAACAAGATTGGCTGCCCTTGTGGCCGCGCAGTCGGCAAGGGAGGCGTTCTCTGCGATCACAGTTGCCAGATCGCAGTTGCCGAGACTCAGGCTGTGTCCCATTTTCCCGGACGAGGAACATACCGCAAGCGGAGTGTCTTCGGACTTAAGTTCGATTCCCAGTTTTCCGCTTAAGGGTGAATCTCCTGCATATATCCCAAGAACAATGGGCAGTGAGAGTTTAAGGAAAATATCGCCGCCGTTTTCGACAATGATTTCATCCGCTTCGGAAAGGAAAGGTTTTGCAGACTCATAACTGAAAGTTCCGGCAACGGCTGCCATAGGCCCGACGCCTGACAGCGCCGCCGCCTTATACATCTGCAATATAAATGCCGGACAGTCTGCAGGAATAGCAGAAGGCACAAGGCTTGTTCTGAATTCAGGATACTTTCGGATATGATTTTCCAGTTCTTCCCAGAGCCGGGGGATACCGGAGCAGACTTTTTCAAATACCGCTGAGTTAATATTATATATTCCCTCTTTGCAGACAAACCGCCGGAAATCCCTTTTCATAATCTAGAATGTCGAGAAAATTGATGAACAGACGCCGAAGGGGCAGTTCTGTATGCAGCTTAGGCACTCAATGCATTTCTCTATGTCAAATTCGACTTTCATGGTTTTTCTGTCTTTTATATGGAGGGCCTGGGGAGGGCAGTGGGTCAGGCATTCGCCGCAGCTGGTGCACCTTTCCTGGTCCCAGCGCAGACCTTTTGCTGCATCCTGTATTGTCACGTTGAAACTGGCCAGGAACTTTTCGGCCTTTCTGTAATTTTCTTCCCCGCCCGATACATCGAGAGCAAGAAAACCCTCTTCCTCGGGCGTAACTTTTGCCCGGTAGATGTTCACCACCAGATCATAGTCCTTTACAAGATGGTAAACGATCGGCTTTTCTGTCTCTGATATCGGAAAATATAAAAGTACTTTCTTGCTTATCATAATCTCTTCCTGGTTGTTATTCAGCCTTTCCTCTTCGGCTGTTCGGTAAGTCCAAGTATTTTCTTGTCTTTCGGCAGAAAGCGGGAAGGTTCAGAAAGAAGAAAATCTCCGTGTTCAATTTCCTGCTTCAGTTTTTCTGCAATTTCAAGCGCCATAGCATAGGATGAAATGCTTCCGGCCGGGACTGTTTTTTTCTTTATCCTGATGTTTCCGCTTTTAAGTTCCTCGTAACTTACATGAGCAATAACTTTTCCTGTTTTCTGAGGATAATCATGTGAATAATCAATTACCGGTGCAAAAATATCTGAATCCTTAACGCAGGCCCTTTTAACGACATTTTCATTAATTACGGCCAGAGGAATTCCGACACCCAGCGAAAGCGATACGCCGTAACCTTTCAGGCTTAATGCCCTGACGAATTTTGGGTCCATTTCCTTCATGTCGGCAGAAAGGGCCAGAGTTCCGGCACCATCTTTCGGGACGCCGTTTTCACCGCGATCGCAGACAGAGGCATGCTGAGTCCCTTCGGCATATACATGACCGCGTGCTCCGGCCAGCCAGACCGAAGTTCCGATTCCGATAACATCGTAATACGGATCATTCAGCAAAGGCGAGAGCTGCCCGGCCGAGCAGTAAATGATATTGCCCATGTCGGGCTTGAGTTTTCCGAAATATGTGTATACAGGCTTGTCCGAACAGTTTATGGCGGCATTGTAATTCTGATAGCAGTTTCTCGGATTAACCATGACAGCCTGATTCAGATCGTTGATTGTAATCCAGGTCCTGATTTCCTTTCTGGGATAATCATCCGTACCGTAGGAGAGAGCGAAAAGCTGGACCTGTTCGCCCTTAACAAGTTTTTCAATAACATGGGCGCCGCCGAAACGGAATTCACCGGGGTAATAGGTATTTGCAGGATCATTATGCCTGAGCTGAGTGGCGCCGAGATAGGCATCAACTGCAGCAATACCTGAGTAAACAAGAACATCATCGAGCCATGCTTCGGTTATCCTGATTTTGGGTTTTGAATGGCCGAAATTAAGAAAACAGCCGCTTGAGCACATCGGTCCGAAAGTCGCTGTAGTTACTACATCAACATCCTTTGCCGCTTTTTCGGTGCCGTGTTTTTCCGCATAATCAATAATCTCTTCCGCAGTTAATACAACAGCTTTCCCTTTTTCGATTTTCCTGTTTATTTCCTGGTATGTTTTCATAAATTGAGATTAAAGCAAATCGCCGCAAAGGTCTACATTTTTTTAAACTATTCCCAGTAAGGAGAAGATTTCTTTCTTTTTACAAGTGAAAAACTGAACATGATAAACACAAAGACAAGCAGAGGGACAAGCAGAGCAAGACCGGAGTAGCTGACCGAATCAATCAGGGTATTATAAAGGCTGTGAATAATAACAGCCGAACAGTATGCGCCTGCTACCATCGGGCTGAATTTTTTTCCAAGCTTCCGGCAGGATACAATCGAAAAGCCGAAAACGACAACTGTCACGCCGTGTAAAAGCGATGTTGAAAAACTGCGGATAATGCTTAATGCGATAACAAAGAAATCATCGCCGGAGAACTGGGACAGATAAACAAAATTCTCATGGATCGAAAAGCCGATTCCGGAAGCCATTGCCAGAAACAGGATAAACGGGTTTTTCAGGTCTTTTTTAAAAAAAAGAAAAAGCAGAAGAGGCAGCGCTTTGAAAAACTCTTCGATAAGCGGCGCTGCGAATGATGTGACGGCTTCCATTGATATCAGTGTATTATTGTAAACCAGCTGGTTCAGCAAAGCCGAAGGCAGTACAGCAGTAAGCCCCCAGAGCATAAAAAGCAAAAGAAGGCGGTTGTCCCTTTTTACAAAAATAACCAGGAAAAGAAGCGGTATCATCGTTCCAAGATACAGGGCCCATATCATATCAGCGTACCACCTTGTTTTTTTCCCGTACAGCCAGACCTTTCAGGCAGAGCAGGGACAGGGCCGGCAGGGAGACCTGAATGACCGCAGAGAAATAAAAGAGTTCAAAACTTTCTGTAATGGTTATAATGCTTTCGGCAGACAGAAGAGACAGGATGGAGAAGATAAACAGCCTGTATTCCCTGAATGCCTTTATTGAGAGGCCCTGATAGCAGAGCACAAGAAGGGCAGCGCTGACAAGCGCAATATAGATGTCCAGCCAGATGGTGGTCTGCCTTGTGATGCATAAGGGTATAACTGCAAGAAAAACAAGAGCTGAAAAACCGTAAGCAGGGAATTTACGCTTTCCGCCTTCAAATCTTTTAATCATGCTGAATGTACCCCAAAGCATGAAAAACATTGCCCAGAACCCGGGACCGTTGTATGGAAGAATATCTGAAAGAGCGTAGCTGTCGTAAAAAAGCAGTACAATAAGGCTGCCGGCCAGTCTTGCAGTAAACGCCAGGGCTGCTGCCGACCAGATCGGAGGGACAAGGCTGCGGGAAACAAAGCAGGAAGAAAAAATCAGGACGGCAGCACAACCGGCCGCAAGACTTATTTTCAGAAAGCTTTGTGCAAAATCCTGACCGGGGTTAATGACCAGTACCAGCAGAACAAGTGCGGCAAAGGAGATGGAAAAAATGATTACAGCAGCAGTTAATAACCTGTTCATTTATAAGCATAACCCCGGCAGATCAAGTTAATTTCCGGACAGAACCGGCTTATCAGATTCTATTGTTTGACGGCTGTGCTTGTTTTCACGGTCATCTGTTTCTGCGATTCTGATATTTTCTTTATCGCTTCAGTCTGCTTTACTTGGGCCTTTTTAATTTCAGTCTCTTTTTTGACCCTTGTAGCCTGAAGTTCATCCTTTTTCCTGCGCAAATCCTCGATTTTCTTCTTTGTTCTTGATGTCTGTTCACTGGCCTGAATTTTCTTTATTTCTTCATCAATTTTTTTCTTCTGCCGGTCAATACTCTGGATTTCCTTTTTCTTTTGTACAATTTCCGAACTTGCCTTCTTGTATTCGGAATATGCAGCTTTTGATTTTGCAGCTTCAGGACTGGAAAGACCGACAAGCATATCGCTTACATCATTAATGCCGA
>CAZKOK010000303.1:0-5511 GCA_964554355.1 uncultured Spirochaetia bacterium
AAAATCGTCGTTATTCATCCCCTGTGCTGCCCGGACCAATAATAATAATAATGGGAAAAATAATAATGTTATTCAAAAAGCATTTAGCCACGTTTTCTTTTTAGTATAATGAATCCGAATTGTCAAGAGATATATAAAAAACCAGGAAGAACACAAAGTTCACGAAGAATCAGGATTTTTGTACTTGATGGGGTCAGCGTCCGCAAAACTCTTTCATAATCTTTATTTGCGATTCATAATTCATATTTTGGGTCTGTCCCCATTTATCAAAATGGAACTTAATATAAATTCTTCGTGAACTACATCTTCGTGTTCTTCGCGGTTAATAAATTAGCTTGACCCCTGCACAGCCCTCTCTTAGAATGAAAATATGCAGGAACGCGATGTCTTTGAAAGACTGACTTCAGATTTAAGTATACAGGAAAGAAAAAGCCTTTTGGAAAAAATCAAGGTGCCCGAGACTGAAGCAGAAGACATAAATACCATTGATGAACTCACAGAAGATGAGGAACTTGATACAGAAGTAATTTATACAAGATTTTCGCTGTTTCATAAAATTCTTGTTTTTTTCAAGGTTATTTTCCAGAAAAAGAAAAAAGATGAAGTAATCGAAGGAGAACTCCTTAAAAATATTGAAAACAGGATCGAACGAAGCAACTCTGATATCGTTGATGTAAAAAACAGGCTTTTTCTGTGTAAATTTCATGATGAACTTACCCAGCTTATTGAATATATGGCCCCGATTAAAAGAGTCATGAAATTCAGCCAGACAGATCAGAGGAAGGATTTTTTTGTATATCTCGGTACTTTTGAAATGGAAGAATTCACCAAACTGATTATTTTAAATACCAATCCTGAAAAAATCACGGAATTTGATATAAAAGAAGATCTTGCAGAAGTTAAGAAACAGGTTGAAAAAAATCTTGAGGATGCATTCAGGTTCATCTATCCCGATGACAAGGAAAGCATGTATCAGCACGCAAAAACCATCCATGCCTATTCCGAATTTCTTTTTTTTCCGGTTGAGAGTATGGCTACATATTTCAGGGAAAGGCCCGGGGATTCACAGACCTGCCCGATGAAGGAAATACGGAAATATTTTCTGGATTTTCTGGACAGGCTAAACAGCCTCCGGCAGTATCCTTCGGATATCCTTCTCGAAGCATCGTACCTATTTTACAGGGAATACCTTGATTCAGCAGTCGAGGAAGACAGCAGGGAAGAGGGGCTGAATTTTTTTCTTACACAGTCGCGAAATCTTATGAACTGCATAAGCCATTTCAAGAAAGACCTGCATCTTGTGGATATTGCCAGGGTAATGTCCCATAAGGTCAATTATAAACCCGGCATTCATCATGGAGGAGAAGACTGGTTCAATCTTTTTAAATCTGCATGGGAAAGCCGTGTTATGGTGATTTTCGATGAATACCGTCATAAACGTTCAATCAAGCAGCACATTGCCGATGCTGTAATATTTCTCGGAACTCCCGGAATTCCTCATCTTGATTATTATTCAAAGAAATACTGGGTCGAATACAGTGCTGTCAGATATGACCTTTCACTGGGGTTTTTAAAGCATTTTCTTCAGAAAACCATGAATGTTGAATTAATGCCTGTTCTTAAAGCGATTCTGATTGACGGTGAATTTTACAAGGATCAGAACCGTGACGATCTTGTAAACAGCATTAATACGATAAGCGGATGTTCCGACAGAGTCAGGGTGCTTGATATGGATCTCTCTCCACACGGAAAAATCGGTTCCGAAATTGATAACTTTAAAAAGGAACTGGGAACAGAAAATCTCAGGAGAAAAAAAATCAGTGCAAAACTTGAGCATTCGGACAGTCAGGCTGAATATATTGTACGTGATTTCATCAAGGCCGGATCTATCCTGAGGGAAGTTCTTAAAGGAATACTTTTCGGTCAGTCTGGCGGTCAGTATGATACGCTTTCCAATATCGGTGATCTTAACAGAAAACAGCATAAAAACATGCTTCCGGTAATTGACTCTGCATTCATGCGTCTGGATAATGCAGTCAGAATAACTACCAATTTATTTGATATTGAACGTGATAAATAACAGCCTTTATTTCGATTTTGGAAAACAGTTTAATATTTCAGGGCCCAGGATCATTCTCACTTCTGAAAAAGCGGGCGACATCAGGGATTCAGAAGAATCAAGGAACCGAGTACTTGATCAACTCGGCCTGAGCCTGGACAAATTCCGTCTTGCGGACCAACGCCATTCCCAGCGGGTAATTTCTGCTGATAATCCTGCCGATTCCTGTGCCGGCGGGTATGACGGGCTGTATACCCGTTCGGATTATGCTGTAGCGGTAACTGTTGCAGACTGCATGCCCGTTTATCTTTTTTCACGCAGCAGAAGAATCTGCGCTGTGCTTCATTCCGGATGGAAAGGCACAGGAATCCTTTCCAAGGCTGTTAGGATTTTCAATGACATTTACGGAATAAAGTCCAACGAAATGCATACTGTATTCGGGCCCTGTATCCGGAGCTGCTGTTATAAGGTCGATTCTGACAGGGCTGAACTTTTTGCCCTTAAATGGGGAGAAGATACTGTTAGAAGGGATAAAGACTGTGCTTTTCTGGATATGGCAGCAGCAAACCTGAAAATTGCGGAACAGGAAGGGATCGGCAGAATTGACGACACAGGTTTGTGTACCTGCTGCGATGACCGTTTCGGTTCATACCGCAGACAGGGCCCTTCATTCATAAAAATGGCGGCAATAAGCGGTTATTTTTAAAAAATAGTATCTTTCGGCTTGGAAAGATCCTCCTTTTTCAATAAAATGGTCCGCATACGCGAATTCTTAAGGTGATTTATGGAAGATATCAGGAAAATCTGGGCTGAAAAAATAGCGGCTACGGCAAACACAGTTATTAACAATCTAGGAATTGTTACAGAACCAATTACAATTTCTGATTTGACTATCGAAACTCCGCCAAAACCGGAAATGGGTGATCTGGCTTTCCCCATGTTTCCATTTTCAAAAGTTTTCAGATCAAATCCTGCAGAAATTGCAAAAAAGATTGAAAATGAACTTGGTGATAAAAATGCAACAGCCGCCGGTCCCTATGTCAATGTAAAAATTGATGTTTCAAAGGCCGCATCTGTGATCGACCAGGTCCTCGATCAGGATGAGAAATACGGCCGGTTATCTGATTATGCCGGCAGGAAAATCATGATCGAATTTTCCTGTCCCAATACGAACAAACCGCTCCATCTGGGGCATCTGCGCAACAATATTCTGGGCGAAAGCATGTCGCGCATACTCAAGGCAATGGGAGCTGATGTACGGAAAGTAAACCTGATTAACGACCGAGGCATTCATATCTGTAAATCGATGCTTGCCTATCAGAAATTCGGAGAAGGAAAGACCCCTGAAAGCGAAGGCATTAAAAGTGACAAGTTTGTCGGCGACTATTATGTAAAATACGATAAATGGTCAAAAGAGGACAAATCTGCCGAAGAACAGGCCAGGGCGCTGCTCGTTGCCTGGGAAAATAATGATCCGGAAATACTTGAGCTTTGGAAAAAAATGAATGACTGGGTTATTTCAGGCATTAAAAAGACATATGAAATTACCGGTATCAGCTTTGATCAGTATTATTTTGAACACGAAACCTATAAATCCGGAAGGGATGAAATTCTTAAGGGTCTGGAAAAAGGTGTTTTTTACAGGGAAGAGGACGGATCAGTATGGGTTGACCTTTCTGATATAAAGCTTGATAAAAAGGTGCTTCTGCGCAAGGACGGCACTTCGCTTTACCTGACACAGGATATCGGCACCGCGATCGCAAGGTCGAAAGACTATCATTTTGACAAAATGATATATGTTGTCATGTCCGAGCAGAATTATCATTTTAAAGTACTTTTCCATGTGCTGAAAAAGCTTGGATTTGAATGGGCTGCAAACCTTTTCCATCTTTCATATGGAATGGTCAATCTTCCTGATGGAAAAATGAAATCACGGGAAGGTACTGTGGTTGATGCGGATGATGTGATCCTAAGCCTTAAAGACCTTGCAGTCCGGGAAATAAAGGACAAGGAACGAGAAGCTGAAATTGAGGATCTTGATAAAACCGGAATGGAGATCAGCCTTGCGGCACTTCATTATTACCTTCTTCAGGTAAATCCTGTAAAAGACATGCTGTTCAATCCGGCAGAAAGTATCTCCTTTAATGGAAATACAGGTCCGTACATCCAGTATATGGGCGCACGTATCTCAAGCATGCTTGCAAAATACAGGGATTCGGAAGCAACCGGCAAATATAACCCTTCACTGCTTGAAACAGAAGAGGAAAAGGAACTAATCAAGCTGCTTATGAAATATCCCGAAACAATAAGTCAGGCTGCGGAAAACTACAATCCGGCTTTTCTCTGTTCATTTCTGTATGACCTTGCCAAAGCCTATTCGCGTTTTTATCATGAGCATCAAGTGCTTAATGCGGGAAATGCAGATCTGACGGAAACAAGAATACGCTTAAGCAGGGCAGTGCTCCGGGTTTTGCAGAATGCAGGCGAACTGCTGGTAATTCCTTTTCTGGAAAAGATGTAGCTGCGCTGCAGAATGGTAATTTAAAGCTAAAAAAAACGATTTTGAACTCACGCATAAACGCTAAGGTAATAAGACGCAAAGAGATGCAAGTATATGAAGATTATGTATATAATGATTTCTGATCGATAGATCATTTTTAAAATGGTTTTGGCTTATATAAAGAGAAAAACCTCAAAGTTGTTATTGGAATTACTGAAAAGATTTCATGTTTAGTTTGAATATCAGTATCAAAAGAATACCTTCGCTTTTTATTATCTTGGCGTCTTCGTGTGAACCAATTCTTTTAAGTGCTGCTTCCTCAGGGTTGACCAGCGCCGATTATTTATGATATACAAACATCTACGTAAACATTCTATTTGAGGTTGAATATGTACGCATTGGTTGAAATAAAAGGCAAGCAGTATAAAGCTGAAAAAGGATCCGTTTTAAGGGTTGATCTTTTGAATGAGGAGAAAGGCGCCAAAGTCGAATTTGACACGGTCCTTCTTGTAAGCGACAAGGAAGTAAAAGTCGGCAAACCTTATGTAAAGGATGCCCTGGTTACCGCATCTGTCGAAGATCATATAAAAGACAAAAAAATCCTGGTTTCCAGGTATAAAAAAAGAAAAGGGTTTAAAAAGACCCAGGGTCACAGACAGCAGTATACTGTTATTAAAGTGAAGGATATCAAAGGAGCCTGATTTTTGATCCTGATCAGCCTGACTGCAGATGAAAACGGAATTATCAGTTCTGTAAGTTCACTGGGCCATGAGCCGTCAGTTCAGGAAAAGAGTGAATCAGGTATTGTCTGTTCAGCGGTATCGAGTCTGCTCAGGACTTTTGCAATTTGTCTTGAATCGGACAGATCAGTAAAACTGAGAGGAAAAGCCCCTGCCAGGGGCGGGTTTTACCTGAGAATAGACAATTACCCGGAAAGCAGGAAGGAATGGAT
>CAZKOK010000304.1:0-5487 GCA_964554355.1 uncultured Spirochaetia bacterium
TCCGGTAATGAACTTGGCCTTCCCTGACTTTTCCTGTTCAAGATTGAAATCCAGGATTGCGTCCTGCATATCAAGGGCTGCCGCAAGGGCTTCTTCGGCATCATTCTGGTGCTTTACCGGAGCCCCGAAAATGGCCATTATCGCATCACCGATATATTTGTCAATTACGCCGCCGTGGTTCATGATTATTTCGACCATTACTTCGAAATAACGGTTCAGGGTATTTACAAGTTCATCCGGCATATAGCCTTCCGAAATCGTGGTAAAACTGCGGATATCGGAAAACAGGATCGCAACTACCCTGTTGTCACCGACAAGCATCGATTCAGGATTTGAGAAAATGCCTTCGATAACATCCTTCGGTACGTATTTCTGGAAGATGTTTCTTATCTTCTGTTCATTCTTTTTGGCCAGGACAGACTGAAAGGCAAATTCCTTGATTTGATGATAGGCCTTCTGCAGTTCATTTACCATTATATTGAATGTATGGGCAAGGTGCCCTATTTCATCCTTGAACTCGACTTCTACCCGCTGGTCCATATCATTGGTTGTGATTATTCTGCGCATGACTGTAACGACCTTGGACAGGGGCCGGGTAAGAATTACGGCAAATATGGCAAGCGCGAATATCGCAACTATCAGCGCAATACCCAGAACGATAATACTCTGATAGGTTATATCATTAACCTGACTGTAAAATACTGATTCCTGTTCCGTAACAAAGACATACCAGCCAAGTGCATCAAAACTCTTTGCAAAACCGACCCTGCTTTTTCCATCAATATCAAACCGGACCAGATCAGCCTTAAAATCTTCAATAATTGTTTTTATACCTTCTTTTTCAGAATCAGACAGATTAAATTCCGAGGTCTTCATTTCAACATTAATTTCCACATCAACGGCAAATACCAGCTCTGTGACCGGTTTGTTGTCCAGAGGTTTTTTCAGTATGGATTCCGAGTAGGACTCAATGGCATTTTTAATACCATCAATAAACTCAGGTTTATCCTGGAGATTATTGTCAACAAGTATATTCCACTGGTTTTCCATATACTTTTCCAGTTCCTGTGCCTTAAACCCGAGATAATCATATGCCAGGCTGGTAAGACCGCCTCTTGCCAGGAAATATGAATTGACTCCCGTTGCAAGCAGTGCGGCAGCCAGCAGAGGAATAACTATCCAGATAATTTTCGTACGAATACTCAATTTCAACCCCGAATATGGTCTCTCATAAGGAATCGGTAAAAACTGATGCCTTCTTGATATTTAATATATGAAATTCCGTATAAAGTGGAATTCACATCCTAATCTTTACTATAATTAATATATATATTCGCGCGCAAGTTTATCCGGAGAAAACTGCAGCCTGGTTTCTCCAGTTTATAGACTGCGAGGCCGAAAATTGAAAAGATTTACTATCGCAAAGAGGTGCCGTTTTGAATGATGTATATTTAGAACCGGACGACCAGCAGGAGGCTGAACTCTCCGACGCTCTTTCCACTACAGGAATGACGGAAGAGGACCGCCAGGAAATCCTGGCGGAAATTGATCAGCTCGTGTCTGATAACAAAATTCCTATTACAAAGGAATTATTCAGAATAAAGCCGAAGAAAAGAGGAATCCTGATGCCTCTTTTAATCAATTTGTTTGCTGTCGCAATTGTAGCAGGTATGTTCTTTCTGGCACAGTACCGTTTCAATCGGCAGCAGATCCAGATAAGCGAAAGTCAGTCATACGGTTCGGTAGAAGGCGATATAATTAGTCAGATGAAAAAACAGGCTGAAGAAGAACTGAACAGAAAGAACGCGGAAATTACAAAAATCCAGGATGATCTTAAGAAACTTGATGAAGAAAGCCGCAATCTTCAGGAAAATTTCGATGAAATTGTCGACGCAGAAAAGAACAAGATGGAACAGCAGTATGCCCGGGAACTGGAAGCGGAAAGAGAAAGATTAAGGCTTGCAGGCACAAGCACTGATGATATAGAAAAACAGCTGGCCGGTCTGAAAGCCGATCAGGATGCAAAACTCAATTCCGAAATTGTAAAATTCAAGACTGAACAGCAGGCGGAAATAGCCAAAAAAGTAGCCGAACTTAAATACAATAATGAACTGCTTCTTGCAGCCGAAAAAGCCAAAACAGATATAGTCAACGACTCCAATAAACGGATAGCCGAACAGGAAGCTGCTTTTGAAGCGGAAAAAGAGGCCCTTGAAGAACAGGCAACGGAAGCAGAATCGGAAATCACCAGACTGAAATCCCTGCGCCAGCAGGAGACAAATCTGAATGAACAGATTGTATCCTCCTATTCCGGAATTATCAAAAACATCCAGAACAGTGAATTCCAGAAAGCCCTTGCAGGAATCGATACGCTGGAAAAGCTTTATCTTGATCCGAAAATCGCGACACTGCCCTCTGTTGTCCAGAGAAAAGACAATGACCTGTTTATTCTTGATTCTCTGCGCGAGCAGATAGAATTAAAGACCAAAATTGAAGAAATCGATTCGGCAAGCATGGCGACTGCTGCAACTGTTCTCGTATCCACCACTGAATACGCCCAGCAGGGAATCGATGCTTATTCAGAAGGAAAAACCGAAGAGGCAAGGACAACCCTTAAACAGGCAGTTGAAAAGGTGCCGGAAATATATGAAGCTTTTACAACTCTTCAAAAAATTGATGCAGCAAGCAAAACAGATATTTCAAAGAACCACCTCAAGACAGGCGCCGAATATTTCAGCCAGAATGCCCTGACAAAGGCAGTGGAATCATATCAGGAAGCGGCCCTTGTCGTTTCGGAAAACAACAAGGCCGAAGTATCCGAAGCCCTGAAAGGCATGTCCCAGGTCTATGAAAAACTGAATGAAGAAGAAATCAGCAAGCTGAATGCGGAAATCAGACGCCTGAAGGATACCGGTATAAATCAGGTTAAGGAAATAAACAAGCTTCAGGCTTCCTACGACACCCTGAACGCCGATTATACCGCGCTTCTTGAACAGAAAGAGGTGGTAGTCAGTGATTCAGAGGCAACCGGCGACCAGCTGACAGCCCTGCAGTCTACTATCAGCGGACTGCAGACAGACCTTTCAGCAAGCCGGGCAAAGCAAAACGAACTTCAGGCGGGAATAGACAGTCTGAGTGCAGACCTTGTCAGCACCCGGGAAGAGCTTAATACGAAAACGACTGAATTTGCGGACGCAGATGCAGCCCTTTCCGCAAAAGATGCTGAAAATCTGGAACTTAATACTGCTCTTACAGCTGCCCAGGAAAATCTTGCGCAGATCCAGGAACAGATATCTGCCCTTGAAGAAAACAACAGGAAACTTGAAAACGAACTTGAAGCCGTCAAAACCTCATTCACCGGCAACCAGGAGGATTATGATGCAGCGGTTTCATCCCTGTCAGAATATCAGAACCGGATTGATCAGCTGGAAGCCGACAAGGAAAAACTGAACAACACAATATCACTCGATCAAAGCACCATAGCCGCTCTTAATGCGGAAATTGATGACTACAGGGACCAGGTAAACACTCTGCAGACCAGTATAAATTCCAGTGAAAGCGATTCTGATGATATTCAGCTTCAGATTACACAGCAGCAGAATGAAATAAGTTCCCTGGAAAACCAGCTTTCATCCGAACAGAACAGGTATGCACAGCTTGAATCCTATTCGCGCGGACTCGAGTCGGATATAGAAGATTACAGGGGAATAGTTGACAACAAGGATTCAGCCATTTCCAAACTGGAACAGGAAAAATCCGTGCTTGAAACCGACCTGAAGAATGCTATTGATGATTCCGAGAAAAACCTCAGACAGCTTAAGGCCGATTCCGAAAAATCAATCGAGGCCAAAGATGATTTTATAGATACGATCATCAACGCCTATGTAGGATATCAGGACAGCATCAGCGAAAAGCTGGCGGAAGACTCGGCATCTTCCGTAAGCCAGGCAAAGAATCTGCTTAATACATTTTTAAACCGGCAGGAAATAAACGCCCTCTTTCCGGATTTTACAAGCCTGATAACCTCCCTGCAGACAGCAAGTCTTAATATAGAACGGGCCGGCATTGAAGCAAGGGCAAGAGATGAAGCCCTGAATGATGTGCTTATTGCGGCAAGGTATTTCAGCGGCAAGACAACAACCAATGCCAGCTACTATACAGACGCAATTGAAAAGCTCAGCAAAGATGACAGCAAATACAGGGAAATTGTGGATTCATTCCAGACCATAGCAGAACAGAGCGAATCCCTGGCTGCTGCAGCGGCAGCAATTACACATGAAGAACTTACTCTTGCAGGATCCATTGTCTCGGTAGGAAGCAGTCAGATAATTATTGAACCGCTGTCCAGAAGCACCGGCGAAATAGCTGTCGGTGATGTTGTCTATATCAAGCGCAAGGACCGTTACGGCAGGGAAACCGATGTAACCCAGGCCAGGATCACATCAGTTCAGTCCGGCAGGATTACGGCAAGTTATGTGGATTCAAGCGATCCGAATAAAAAGCCGCTGACAGCGGACCTGGTATATTATTCAGCCGGCGAGTAACAGGCGGAGTGATATGAAGAAGTGATGTCCGTAAGTAATTATCATATCACTGTCACTGTTACCGGACATTCCCAGATAACAATGGATTCAAATTTTATACCAGACGGGATTGCCATTCTGAACGGAATCTGATTAATGAAATCATCAGAATCACCATAATTATACACATCTGATTCATTAATTGGTTCATTGCTGTGCAGCGCAATAATAAACAGGTGCTCTGTTCCAGGCTGAATTGTTCCCATTGGGAAATTAACTGATTCCTGATTGCCTGTTATAAACTCCTGCGGTGTTGTTATATTATAATGACCGCCTGAAGGAGGTCCGGTAAAAACCAGAATTGCGGCGGAAACATTTTCAGGGTGGGAATAACTCCAGCTGATAACTGTATTTACACCGGATACCACATTCAGAGAAGCAGGCCCGGTAATGGTGAAATCACATCCGGCCGATTCGGAGATCATGCAATATTCCGAATCCTCACTGATTATGACAGTGTAATTTCCCGATAATGGAAAATCTCCCGAAAAAGCAGCGGATTTATATACAGTACCGGTTGGACCATTAAAAAAATAATAATTACCCTCGTCCGGAGTTGAATACATTGATTCTTCAACGCTGTACGAACCATTGTCCGGAAAAAGGAAATCCAGCATACCGCTGTCCGAGCCGGAAAATTCTGCATTGACTTTCATCACAAAACTGTATTCATATCCTGTTGTCGGTAATGATTCGGAGTGAAAGGCTGAAGCGAATGCATCAAAATTATTGATGTTTATCCCAAGCGCTGAAGCCCCTGCGGTTTCAGACCTGATATCGGCTGTAAAACTGTCAGTGCCGATATCATATACCATCGTTATATTTATTTCTATTTCGGTTTGGCCGGCAATTGTAATATATGATCCTGTGGTATATATCGGAGTTTCGGGATCTGTACTCTGGT
>CAZKOK010000305.1:0-5486 GCA_964554355.1 uncultured Spirochaetia bacterium
TACGACCTTAATATTCATCTGGGATACGAAGGACTGGAAATCAGGATATAAAATGGAACTTAATCTTCTTGAGATAATCGGAGTATACCTTGCGCTTCACCCGATGGAACATGAACTGGATCCCAGATTATTAAAATTACTTAACAAAATAGAAAAAGAGCTTTATGAGCATCTTTCCATTCAGGAAATTGAAAATCTTGAAGTATATTATAAAGAGACTTTATAGTCCGGGAGTATGTGATGATAAAAAAACTTCTCTGTATATATATAATTATCATTTTTCTGCCTTCTTATGTTTTTTCTTCTGATTCCGAGTATCAGAATATTCTTGATATGCAGGAAGGCATTTCGGACCTTTCTTTGGCAAACCGCTCAGGCAATCTCCGGAATTCATATCTGTCTGTATCCAGCCCGTTTATTGATATCCGCTATACAGGTCTGATTGACAATATAAGCGGATCTCTTGACGGTACCTTTTTAAGTCTGCATAGCGGGATCCCCCTTTCTGATTCACTTCTTTTTTCTTCACTCTCTCTGAATTATACAGTTGCCCCTCTTTATTCGGAACTTTCATTTGTAGCCGGCATTGGAATTAAAAAGCGGATAAACGCCAACTCTGCATTTTCACTTTCCTTTGATTCGGTTATTGCAGAAAGCGGGATAGGCCTTTTCGGCGATCTCGGCATATACCTTTTTGCTGATGATTTCCTGTTATTTAAAAATATGAGAATAGGACTTTGTCTTGACAATTTCGGCTGGACAAATTATTCCGGAACCAGCTATATAACCGATCCTTTCACTTTTAGGTTATCTGCTGATTCGGAATTAACCAGCTGGGATTGGGGCAGGATTGATTATTCCGCAGGAATTGCCCTGCCCGGTTTCAGCCAGTTCCGCTTTGATTTCGGAATACTGATATCTATGTTTGATATTGTAAGCCTGGAAACAAATATCTCTGTTGATACCGAAGATCTGGCAAATTCTGATTTTTCATCACTATTGCCGGATATAAGGCTTGCTTTTTCAATACCTTTCAGGAATTTCCGGCTTAAACTTAAAGCCGGATGGGACATGCCCAGGCAGAATTATTCAGCAGTGCATTCAGAAGCAGCAATTACATTTGCCCGGGCCGATACTGAACCGCCTGTTATTTCACATAATCTATACAGTGATATATATTTAAGCCCAAACGGAGATTCCGTTTCCGATACGGTATCTGCTGATATTTTGCTTGAAGATAATTCTGAGCTATCCGGGTCTGTGATTGAAATCAGGGACAGTGAAGGTAATACTGTACTAGGGTCCGAATCTTCCTGGTATGATGATCATAAAAACATCCTGAAAAATATTTTTACTGAACAGGACCGTAAGATCCGGGAAATCATATTTTCCTGGGACGGAACTGACAAAAGCGGTGAAATTCTTCCGGACGGCGTGTATTCCCTTGTTGTAACAGCAGAAGACAGTGAAGGGAATTCCGGTGTTTCAGAGTTTAAAAAAATAATCCTTGATACCACACCGCCGTCACTGTCAATAGATACCGGCTCAAGCCTTTCCATATTTTCACCAAACGGGGACGGTAATCAGGATTTACTCTCTGTGCAGGTTAACGCAGTAAAAGATGAATCCTGGACTGCCATAATCAGAGATTCAGCCGGTAATACAGTCTATACCGGAACCGGACTGCCCGAATTTTCGGGTCCGTCTGTATTTATCTGGAACGGAATAACATCCGATGGCAGCAATGCAGGAGATGGAGAATATTATGTTGTTTTTAAATCTGCAGATCTGGCCGGAAACGGTTTTACTTCGGAGAAATATACATTTATCATCGATTCCGGAATTTCATCTGTTTCAATTGAAAATGATCTTGATTATGTTTCTCCCAATTCTGACGGAATTATGGATATTATCACATTCACCATGTCCGCTGCTGATGCTTCCAAAATTATTTCACATTCATTTTCTGTCTACGATTCTTCCAGAAATCTTGTCAATAAAACGGAAAAAAACGGGCCCGTTGAAAAAAAACTTGAACTGAATACATCAAAACTCAAAGACGGGGTTTATATTGCCTGTCTTGAAGTACGCTACATTAATGGAGCCAGGCCCGTCGCCTACAGCCGTGAGTTTACAGTGGATACAACTCCGCCGAAAGCCTCGCTTAGGGCTGACTCACTGCTTTTTACTCCAGATGGAGACGGTATTGATGATGAAATGGTTATTTATCAGGAAACAAGTACCGAGGATGAATGGCGGGGTGTCATTGAAGATGAGGACGGATTTGTAATTGACAGTTTTGCATGGAGCGGCAATCCCGAAGAAAAACTCGTCTGGGACGGATACGGAAAATTCGGATTTCCGCTCCAGGAAGGAAAATACCGTTACAGGATTTTTGCCGAAGACAGGTCAGGGAACAAGGGCAGCTCCAATACCATACATTTTGAACTTTCTGCCGGAAAAACCGATATTCAGCTTATTACCAGTACAGGTTCCTTTTCGCCAAACAATGACGGCGCGATGGATAGCATTACAATTATCCCCCGCAGCCAGCGTACTCTTTCCGTTAAATCTTTCGAGTTCACTGTTCTTGATTCACGGGACAGCATTATTTATTCAAGCATCGGCAGCAAAGTTCTTCCCCAGTCATTTATATGGAACGGACTGACAACTTCCGGTTTACCGGTAAAAGACGGGGAATATCGGGCCAGGCTTTCAGTTGAATATTCTTCGGGAGGTACTGATACCAGTATTTCCAGATCCTTCACAGTTGATACTGTTTTTCCTGATATAAAATTATCAGCTGACCTGGGGGTCTTCTCTCCGAATTTTGACGGGAAAAATGATGTGCTTCGTATTAAGCAGAATTCAAATGAAAAACTTTTCTGGACTGGTATTATTTACTGCAATAATGATAAAAAAATAAGGGAATGGTACTGGAACGGGCTTGTTTCGGACCTTTACTGGGACGGAACAGATGGAAACAACATTTTCTGCAAAGACGGAGAGTACAGATATGAAATTTCCGCTTCGGATAATGCCGGAAACGGCATTCTTAAGATACTCAAGCCGATTGTAATCGATACTTCGAGTATTGAGGGGTCGGTTAAAACATCCGCTTCAGTTTTTTCTCCTTCCGGGGATCCCGGGACTGTTATATACACAATAAACATGAGTCAGGACGAAGGTGTGAAATCCTGGAATTTTATAATTCTGAATCAGGAAGGGACAAGTCGGAAAACCTTCAGCGGAGAAGGATCGATGCCAAAACAGATAACATGGAACGGAGTCAATGATCTCGGAAAGAAAATTGAGGGATTTTATACTGCACAGTTCACAGTATCATTCACAAGAGGAGATGTCATAAATCTTGCATCTCCTTCTGTAGAACTTGACCTTACTCCTCCCCTGGCCGAAATTTCGCTTACGCCGGTAATATTTACCGAGAAAGACGGCAAGACAGAATTGAAGGCGAATATAGGCGGA
The DNA here is from genome assembly GCA_964554355.1 of uncultured Spirochaetia bacterium. GTDB lineage: Bacteria > Spirochaetota > Spirochaetia > CAZKOK01 > CAZKOK01 > CAZKOK01. The sequence continues at coordinate 3,487 of CAZKOK010000305.1, forward strand.
ATTGCTGAAAAAGTTAACATAAAATTTGAAACTGATTCCGGAACATTCCAGAAATCAGAATTTATCAACATTGATCCCGGTACAAACAGCATCAGGCTTAATCTTGTTCTGAAAGACTCACTTGTCAGATATCCGTCTCCCGTAACAATATTTGCGGATATTTCTGATGCTCCCGGAAACCTTAAAAGATATAAAATGACCCTTCTTCTGGATATAAAACTTGAAAAATATGCAAAAGGCATTTATATTTCTGCCGATTCTGCAGATCATTCATCATGGAATAATTCTGAAATCGATCCCCGGGAATTTGTTTCCGAAAGGCTTCAGCAGATATTTTCAGTAAATAACCCTGAACTGGTCCTGATAAAACTTCCTGCAGCATGGCTGCTTTATTCCGAAAAACCTGTCGAGGCTGCTGGTTCAAATTCAACAGCACTTTCCAGGAAAATTGTTGATTATCTTTCCAAAGCGGGTTACAAAAAAGATCTTTTTAAGGTAATTTCATCTTCGGAAGCAGAAAAACTGTATTCTTCGATCAGGGAATAATATGAAAAAGATTTTCAGATTATTTTTAATACTCATTATTGCTGCCGCTGTTTTCATCGCGGCGGCATTCCTTATACTGAACCGTGAAGTCAGTTCACATGACACTGATATCATGTACACGGTAAACAAGGGAATGACCCTGAACGATGTTGCCGATGATCTTTACAGCCTTGATATTATCCGGTCATCTCTTTTCCTCAAGCTGTATGGACGAATAACAGGCAGCCAGGCCCTTATTAAAAGCGGAACATTTATTGTCAGACGCAATATGACCACTGTTCGGGTTCTCAGGACACTTATCGAAGGGCAGCAGGTCACTTTCAGGATTACCATTCCGGAAGGCTATACTCTGTCAAAAATAGCAGAAATCCTTCATATGCAGAAAATCACTGACAAAAGCGAATTTCTTGAGATGGCGCATAACCGCAGCCTGCTTGATGAATTGAATATTCCAGGAGATTCAGCCGAAGGGTATCTTTATCCCGATACATATCAGTTTCCCGCCGCTTACCCTGCTGACAAAGTTATCAGATATATGGTCAGTAATCTCTATTCCGTGCTTGACAGGGTTTATCCGGCCTATACCGAACTGACATCCTCCGGGCTTTACGATAAAATCAAACTGGCTTCAATTATTGAGCGTGAGTACAGAATACCATCGGAGGCGCCGCTGATGTCTTCTGTTTTTTATAACAGACTCAGGCAGAACCACAAACTTGAATCATGTGCAACTGTCGTTTATGTAATGACTGAACTTAAGGGCATGGATAACCCCAATGGCGCAATAACCATTGATGACACATTGATCCCTTCACCGTACAATACCTACAGAAATATCGGACTTCCTCCCGGTCCGATTTCCAATCCTGGAGAAGTTGCATTGAATGCCGCTTTTTTCCCCGAAGACTCGGACTATATGTTTTTCAGGGTCGTTGATCCTGAAAGCGGAAGACATCAGTTTACAAAAACATATTCGGAACATTTGAATGTTTATCAGTATTCTGTAAAAAAATTTTAACGGAAATTGACGGAATATTAAATGAAAATACCTGAACAGGTGATTGAGCAGATAAATACCCGGATAAATATAACCGATATCGTTTCCGGTTATGTTACACTGGAAAAAAGCGGAGGCAGATTCCGCGCGTGCTGTCCGTTTCATCAGGAAAAGACACCCTCATTCTATCTTACGCCTGAAAAAAACCTGTTTTACTGTTTCGGCTGTCAGACTGGCGGAACCATGTTTGATTTCCTTATGAAAATTGAAAATCTTTCATTCAGGGAAGCTGCTCTTATTCTTGCAGAAAAAGCCGGGATATCGATTGATGAATATAAAAACAGTCCGGATAAAGGCGAAAATGATGCACTGAAGGAATTATATTCGAGGATAGCAGGTGCATTCAGCTATATGCTGCTTGAAAAAAAAGAGGGCAGTCATGCGCGTGAATATCTTA
>CAZKOK010000306.1:0-5474 GCA_964554355.1 uncultured Spirochaetia bacterium
GTCTACACACCGCTGCACGGCACCGGAACAATGCTTGTTGAAAGGGTATTGGGAGTATGCGGAATTAATGTGATTACAGTTCCAGAGCAGCGTGAACCGGACGGCAATTTCCCGACAGTGGAATTTCCGAATCCTGAAGAGTCTTCGGCCCTGAAAATGGCGCTTGATCTTGCTGCTGAAAAGAATGCGGATCTTCTAATGGGGACAGACCCCGATGCCGACCGGCTGGGGATTGCGGTGCCGTCCGGCAGTGAATGGGTCCTGATTACCGGGAACCAGCTTGGCGCTCTTCTCGCTGATTATATTTTCATGTCGCTTAAAGAGCAGAACCGGCTTCCTGAAAAACCTGCTTTTGTAAAAACAATTGTTACGACAGACCTGCAGGAAAAAATAGCAAAATCATACGGAGCTGCAAGTTATGATGTCCTGACGGGATTCAAATATATAGCTGAAAAAATCAGACAGTTTGAAACAAGCGGAGAAAATTATATCTTCGGCGGGGAAGAAAGCTACGGATATCTTGTGGAGACAGAAACAAGAGACAAGGATGCGGTTTCTGCCGCGTTTCTGACTGCCGAAATGGCCCTGTATCATGTTTCCGAAGGAAGAACGGTTCTTGATGCCCTGAATAATTTATATAAAAAGCATGGTTACTACGAAGAGTTCCTGATTTCCAGATACTTCAAAGGTCAGAGCGGCCTGGATATAATGAAAGGAATAATGGAAAATCTGCGCGGAGTTGTCCCGAAAACGATTGGAGGCATAAAAGTAAAAACTGCAAAAGACTACAGGGAAAAGATTTCAAAGGATATTGCTTCAGGCAGCACTGTCCCCATTGCCCTGCCTTCTTCCAATGTTCTGCAGTGGCTGCTTGAGGACGGCAGTATCGTAACCGCCAGACCTTCAGGAACAGAGCCGAAAATAAAATTCTACTGTTCCTGTGTGGAACCGGTTACTTCCGATGTGGTATCAGCAAAAGAAACGGTTAAGACCAAGATTGATGCAATAAAGACAAATGTAAACAAGTGGCTTGATATCTGATTCACATGTATTTGATCTTGTTGTCCCGTCTGGCAACCACGGATGAGAATATGTCGCGTATTTCAGTTTCGGTTTTGATTTCTTTTTGCATTTCTTCCTGAAGGGCGGCTATGTATTTTTCTTCAATATTGTATAAATCCGCCTCTAGTTTTCCCGACCAGAGGTAGGCGGTTATTTCATCCGGGGTCTTTGTGAGTTCGAGTATTCCGAATGTTATCTGGCTGCACAGATACCAGCGGATGTCATTCATGCTTAAGCCGTATTCGTCCATTAATTGTTCAACAGTCACCGTTATACCTCTTTTTTAAACCTAACTGCTTATTCCGTAATTGGCAAGAGAACTGAATGAAGAATTTTTTAAATTTGAATATTTATATCTGTTACTGCCAGACAACTTCCGAAGAGAATACAAGCTGGTCTGATTTCTTTCCCCAGACAGCCCATTTACCGGCTTCCATATTCTCCGCAAAAATGTCTACGGCGTCATTATAAACAAGCTCGTTATTGAAATTTATCAGGATGGATGACAGCTGTCTGTTCCTGAAAATATTTTCCGGAAAAATATCCAGGATCCATCTGAAATAATAACTGTTATTCATATGATTATTTATATCAAGGTCGGTGAATCTGACTTTTCTTGAATCGGATAATGAAAAATTTTCCGGGACCAAAGCTTTTCCCGGGACCTCTTTGACAGCATCTCTCATTTTTTCCAGAGAAAAATCGCCGAAAACCGAATCGGGTTTCATCGGGCGGCGGGTATCAATATTTATCACTATCCAGGCGGAGGCTGCGCGGATAATTATTTCATTGCCTTTGCATAATTCAAAATCACGAAGTGCGAACAGCTTCTCCTGACGTTTGGGCCAGGTTTTCAAAGTGAAGGTATCATCAACTCCCGGCATTTTATGGAAAATAATCAGCATCCTTGAAAGGACCCATGCCTGCCTGTTTATTACAATATCATTATAGCCGAAACCGAGATCAACAGCGGACTGTTCCGCAGATTCCTGCAGCAGATCCGCAATAACCGGAATTGAGCAGTTCCCGTTTATATCCGACTGAATATGACGGACAGTAATTTCCTTATGCAGTTCCAGGTCCATAAATAACTCCTCATTTTTGTGATACCTATTTTTATCATGATAATGATATTTCGAACAAGGGGAATATGAACCACAGAGTGCACAGAGAGGCTGTGTATAACCTTTGCTTCCGATTTCTGCATTGACTTCTGCAACCGGTTGCTGTAAAGTACTTTCAGATGAAAAAGGTCAGGAATATAGCAGAGCTGGCCATGCTGGCCGGTGTATCAAAATCCACGGTTTCACGTGCTCTGAACGACAATCCCATCATCTCGGGGAGAACCAGGAAACAGATCCAGGACCTTGCCGCCAGGCATAATTTTTACATGGACAGGACCGCAAGTTCACTTTCCTCGGGACGCACTTTCTGCATAGGATGCACAATCTGCAACGAGCTTTTGAAGCCCGGCGATCTGCCCAATACTTTCCATTATGAAGTAATGAATTATCTGTCAAGCATGCTTCCTCTGGAAGGATATGATATGATGCTTTTAAATACCGAGAGCCAGAAAGACGACTGGCCTTCCAGATATTTTCACGGTAAGCGGACGGATGCTTTCATCGTGCTTTCACTTGTCGACCGTACGCAGAATATTCAGAACCTCATGAAAATCAGGGCGCCGTTTATTGTTTTCGGTGAAGACTGCAGCAAAATCGGAATGCCTTCGGTAATAAGCGACAATATCCAGGGAGCATACCTTGCTGTAAAACACCTTATTGATAAGGGACGGAGAAAGATAGCCCTGATAAAGGGCCCGTCAAGTTCGAGTGAAGCTGTTGACCGCGAAAAGGGATACAGAAAAGCACTTGAAGAGGCCGGGATAGGAATAGTCCCCGGGCTTATACATGAAGATTATTTTCTCTATCATTCAGGGATCAATGCGGTAAACAGTTTTCTTGAAAACAAAATAAAACCGGATGCTGTGTTTTCAAGTTCCGATGTTGCCGCTCTCGGCGCTATCGACGAACTGAAAAGCCGCGGCCTTAAAATTCCCGATGACATTGCAATTGTCGGCTATGACAATATTCGTCTGGCCGAACACTATGACCCGCCGCTTACTACAATCATGCAGGACCGCAAGGTCTGCGCCGAAACGCTTGTAAAAAACCTTCTTGAATTTATGAATACCGGAAAAGTCACAAACTCTGTTCTTCCTGCGGAACTTGTTGTCAGGACCTCTGCCTGAAAAAAATATGTGTTAATAGCAGATTGTTCTCTTTATTTTTGAAATATTATGATTTATAATTACTTAAAATGCAAAATCATTAAAAGAAAGGAGAAAGAAATGGATGATAAAAAATGGGCCGAACTTGTAAATGTAGTAAAAAAATCTTTTAAGCTTTCAGGGAAACTGACAAAAGCCTTAACGGCAAGTGAAACCGCAAGGTTTATTACAGACATTCCTTATAAAGCGGGATGCAGAAATGCTGACAGGAAAGCTCTCAGCAATCTTGCATTATTCATATTGTCGCAGAAAGGCGGTGAAAAATACGCCGCACCAAACCCTGAAGATGATAAAGATATTCTTGAAAGGATAGATTTGTTCGGCAGTTTTTCTGACGGAAACAAGGATGTCATAAAGCAATCTCTTGCAAGGCTTGGTCTTGAAATGCTGGAAGACTACAGGAGAGATCAGGAAATCGATAAGGTTTCAGGAAAATATAATCCGCTGAATGCCGGTACCATGGAGTATGAAACCGAGAAAAACAGGCTTGAGAAAGCTGCAGGAGCAGAGGAAACAGCCAGAGCGCTTAAACCCTTCTGGGCAGTATAACAATTAATTCAGGAAAAGGAATTGATATTAAAGAAAACAAACTATATATCATTTCGGATTCAGCAGAGGATCGGAATAGTTTTATCAATCGTTTTCCTTCTGGGTTTTGGTTATAATGTTTATAATTTGTTCAGGGACAATCAGGAAATTTATTTTTCCGGGGTGCTTTTCAGGACGATTTTTCCATTGGCCTGTCTGCTGCTTTCGGTATTGTCGATCTTCAAAAACAAGCCAGGCTTTAAGCTTATCCAGGTTCTTCTGATATATGCAATCGGCATTCTTGCAGTAATATTCTCGGATTTATTAAGTCTGCACGGTATAATTTATATAATTTTCAGTCTGCTTCTGGCGATTCAGTTTGGTTTTTTTTTCAGGTATCATAAAACAAAACTGGTGCTGTTTTTCCTGCCGTTTATGGCTGCAGTCGGGGTTAATTCGTATATAAACAACGGAAATATAATTTCTGATATCATAATAATGTCCATAATCACAGCTGCATCCATATATCTTTTCTGGACAATTTTTTCTGATGAAATTGATCATCTCACAGATGAGAAAAAACTGCTGAAATCCGAGATGGAAAAAAACCAGGTTTTTGTTAAGTTCGGAATTAATGTTGCCGGGATGATACATAATCTGAAATCGATTCTGCACTCCGTGTTCGGTTTTCAGGAAATAATCGGTGAAACTACTGATATGAAACAAATCAGGGAATATCTCGATCTTCAGAAGATTGCATCTGATGCGCTGTTTGACCAGATCCAGAATCTGCTTCAGACAGTCAAGTTGTATCAGCAGCCCGAGCGCACTGGAATTGATCTGTCAAGGATGGTAGAGCTTACTCTGGAAGTCATGAACTGTCAGATGGATTTCAAGCACAATATAAAAGTTGATAATCAGTGCAGCAGGACCATGATCTATGCCGCCCCCATAGAGATAATGCAGCTGCTCGATAACATTCTGAAAAACTCATGGGAAGCAGTAAGGCAGAAGAAGGAAAAAAACATTACAATCAGGTGTATTGAAGCGGATAATTATGTCAAACTGATTATAAGTGATTCCGGCGGCGGTATACCATGGTTTATCGGCAAGGGAAGAATTGATATACTGCAGTCCAAGGAAATCCAACCCGGGAAAACAACCAAGGAAAAAGGTACAGGAATAGGACTGCTATATTCCCAGAACCTGATGAAGGAGCTTAACGGGGCTTTTTACCTGACGTCGACCCGGGAAGGAACTGAAATTGAGCTTCATTTTAAAATTGCGGAAATCTCTGCGGATACTGTGAAAAACAGGATTAAGCATGCTGTAAAATGATGGTAATCATATTATGGGAAGAATTGAAATGCTCCCAGGCTTTTTGTAGTGTTCCAAAAAAAGTTGAAGGTTTTCATGCAGGTTCTTTAAAATAAATCTCATACAAACCTGCAGCTTCCCGAATTTTCCAAACAAACTTCTCATTTTAACCTAACAATATCCTGACATTGTCAGCTCAGATTATAGATCAGGGAGAGCGGACATAGTCTATATGATCATGAAGGGGCATGGAAATATGCACCGCTTAGTGAAGAAT
>CAZKOK010000307.1:0-5471 GCA_964554355.1 uncultured Spirochaetia bacterium
TTTCGGAATATGATTTTTCGCTGGGCCCGTTCAGATGTGTTGAGTTTTCAATGAAATGAAACGGGCGCAGGAAAGTTTTCAGGAGATATTATGAAAGAAAAAACAGCACATGAACTGTCGCAGCTTGCCGAAGACTTCTGCAGAAAACATTCAGGCCTTGACGATAAAACCGCATCGGTAAAAATCTCTGAAGACAAATGGACCCTGAAGGAAATCGTCGGACATCTGATTTATTCGGCGTCAAACAACCATCAGAGAATAATCCGTCTTCAGTTATGCAGTGATCTGGATTTTCCCGATTACAACAAAGACGAATGGCTGAATACCGCGGATTATAACAGTATGAATTTTCACGATCTGCTTTCACTTCATAAGTACTTCAATCTGCTGATAGCAAAACTGATGCTGAATGTAAAAAAAGAATCGCTGTCAAACAGATGGAATTTCAGCTTTACAGAAAAAAAAGACCACATCACCCTGGAAGAACTCATTGATCATTATCTTTCACACTTTAAAATACATATGAAGCACTTTGAGGAAAGACTTTCTGAAGTAAAAGACATAATGCAGTTTGAATAATCCTGAATATCAGGCTACAATTGCTCATCAAAAAACAGGAGCAGCAAAATGACATTAGGTGAAATCTGCATTCTGACAGATGACGTTGTACGGCTGGCGAACTTTTACAGGGACCTTCTTGGTATTGACAATAAAAGCGATGACGCTGTCCACCAGGCGATTATCGCGGAAGAAACCATGCTGACCATCTCCAATGACAGCAGCGGAAGAAAAGCATCCAGTCCCAATATGTGCATCGCCTTTACTTGTGATGATGTTAATGCTGAATACAGAAGACTTGTTGAAATGAAAGCAGAAATAATTGAAAAGCCGCAAAACAGACCCTGGGGTACCGTCAGAAGCATGAGTTTTCATGATCCTGACGGAAATGTTGTTTATCTGCGGACATTTTTAAATAAGGAAAACAAATTTGAAAACATTACAGGAAAAAATAAAAAACATAAGAGCCAGCCGCGGATTTACAATGGACCCTTTGAAGATTTTCATTCATCTTAATGAGGAAGTCGGGGAAATTGCAAAAGAACTTAAAAAGACCTGGTCGAAAAATTACGAAGCCTTTGACCGCCAAAAGCTGGCTGCAGAACTGGCGGATGTGCAGGTCTGTGTCTGCGCCCTTGCAAATCAGTTCGATATAGATATTGAAACTGCCGTAGAAGAAAAATTTATAAAAGCTGATTCAAAGCGGGAATGGAAAACTGCTGCATCAGAAAATATACAGAAAAGGATAGAGGAATAAAAATGAAATTTATTGAAATCGATAAAGACAACTGGAAAACTGCTGTTTCCTCTTCCCAATGCTTGGAATATTCAGCTCTGACATGAAAGGACCAGACTGGATTGGTACAGCTGTACTGGAATTCTGGTGTATCTATTTTACACCGATCGGGATTTTATCATTCCTGCATTTCAAAAAAAAGGCATTGAATGACAACCCGCTGAATCCGGAGTAAAAAGTGAAGAAACAATACTGTTCCGTATCTGCTGTAATTTTTAACAGTGAAAAGAAAATCCTGTTTGTATCCAAAGACGGCATTTCAGACTGGCAGACTGTCGCGGGCTGGCTGGAAAAAGAGGATGTCATCGACGGAATCAAAAAGGAAATATCGGAAGAACTTGGCGAAATCAAATACAGAATTTACGACGTAATTGATACACACTCTTTCAGGCATAAAGGCAAAAACCTGGTAAGTATCTGGTATCTGATAAAGTATACCGATGGAGAAATAAAAACCGCTGATGATATCAGAAATTATGCATTTAAATGGTTTTCACGTGAAGAAATAAAGTCTCTCCAAATCACATGTCCAAAACAGCCTGAAATACTGGACAAGGCTTTTTACATGATTGATATATATGAGGAAAATCCGGATTTGAGTTTCCTGAAATATAACTGATAAAACCGCAATTTTCATCAAGATAAAAACCGGTTGTTGATTTATAATAGCAATATCTGATAAAAACAGGATGGAATCATGAAAGCATTACTGGTAATTGATGTACAGGAAAATCTTGTCGCCAGAGATTTATTCAACAAAGAACTGTTTATCAGCTCAATCAATTCAGCAATACGGCAGTGCCGGAGCAAAGACATTCCCGTTATATTCGTTCAGCACAATAACAATTTCCTTAAAACAGGTGAATTCGACTGGCAGATCTATTCAGGCCTTGCTAAAAATGAATCTGATGCCGTCATTCAGAAAACACATTCCGACGCATTCCAGGAACAGGAACTTAAGTCACTGTTCAGCGAAAAAGGAATAAACGAAATAATTGTCTGCGGTCTGGTATCTCACGGTTGTGTAAAGCACACGTGTCAGGGCGGGAAAAAAAACGGCCTGAAAATCAAGCTTCTTAAAAACGGACATACTCTATGGGGAAAGGATGCTGAAACCAAAGTTAATCAGGCGGAAAGTGACCTGGCAGATGAAAACGTACAGATAACTGACAGTATCAAAAGAGCATTCCCCTCCTGTCATCAGCTTTTTTAAAACTTCATAAGCAGATACACAAAACTTGTTTCTCATGCGTCATATTCAGGGTATAACCTTGAAATATCCATGTTCACCTTTATCGAAGAGCTTGTGATTATTTTACGGTTGCTCCGCAAAGGTTTCCGGGGTAAGTTTATGTATGGCAGGTAATTCACTATGGAAATTTATTATTTTACGGGAACAGGAAATTCTCTCTTCATTGCACAAAAGATTGCTGAAAAAACCGGTGGAAAACTTGCTTCCATATCATCGGTAATTGACAGCCCGGAGATAAAAACAGAATCCGATACAATCGCTATTGTATTCCCAGCTTATTTCACCCAACTTTACGGAATACCGCTTATTGTGGAAAGATTTCTTAAAAAACTTGAAGATATAAAAACAAAATATATCATTGCGGTCTGTTCATATGGCGGATATACATTTGTAAACGGTCTGCCGACCCTGAAAAACACTGCCCGGCTTATAAAATCGCTGGGCGGCTGTCTTTGGGCAGGCTTCCCCGTCAGGATGCCGATGAACAATCTTGATTATGATCACATTCCGGTCCCGATAAACAGAAATCATGATACGATACTGAAAAAGGCTGACAAAAAGCTTGAAAATATCTGCAGACGGATTATCCGCAAAAAGAAGACCAGCTTCAGGGCTGCAAAAGCCGTTATAAATTTCCTGCTGACTCCCATGTATTATCTTTTAACGAAATACATAATGGTGCAGCTTAAAAAGGATGCGCATGAACCCGAAGATTCTCCGGCAGACTTCCGGGAACTGATCCCGCTTACTGACAGAAGCATGACGGTAACCGACAAATGCACCGGATGCGGCACCTGCGTCAGAGTGTGTCCGGTACATAATATTAAGCTGGAAAACAAACGCCCGGTCTGGCTGCATCACTGTGAAATGTGTTTCGCCTGCGATGAATGGTGTCCCGAAGGAGCCATACATCACTGGAGCCGGGCCGACGGTGTAAAATACCGGCATCCTGATACTAAACTGTCCGACATGCTGAAACAGTGCAGATAAAAAGAAAACAAACAAAAGAATAATCTAATAAAAATTTTGTCAAATCGTTCTTTGCTTGACTTACCGAAACTCAGGAATAATATTTGTGATATACCTGCAAAATTTTTCATTTAAAAAACAAGGGAGGACAATATGAGTGAAAACGGAAAATGCCCTGTAACAGGCAGAACGGGAGGAAACGCCGCAGGCGGCAGCACTTCAAACCGTGACTGGTGGCCGAATCAGTTAAATCTAAAAATACTTCATCAGCATTCACAAAAAAGCAATCCGATGAATAAAGATTTCTGTTATGCCGAAGAGTTTAAAAAACTCGACCTGAAAGCATTGAAAAAGGACCTTTATGCTCTTATGACAGATTCGCAGGAATGGTGGCCGGCAGACTACGGCCATTACGGCCCGCTTTTTATAAGAATGGCCTGGCACTCGGCAGGCACATACCGCATAAACGACGGACGCGGCGGAGCTGAATCAGGGTCGCAGCGCTTCGCACCCCTTAACAGCTGGCCGGACAATGTAAACCTCGACAAGGCAAGACGGCTGCTCTGGCCGGTTAAGCAGAAATACGGAAATAAAATCTCATGGGCTGACCTTATGATTCTTGCCGGAAACTGCGCTCTTGAATCGATGGGATTCAAAACCTTCGGTTTTGCCGGCGGCCGTGAAGACATCTGGGAACCCGAAGAAGACATTTACTGGGGTTCGGAAAGCGAATGGCTGGGCGATAACCGCTATTCCGGCGAAAGGGACCTGGAAAATCCTCTTGCAGCTGTGCAGATGGGCCTGATCTATGTTAACCCGGAAGGTCCCAATGGTAATCCCGATCCTGTCGCTTCAGGAAAGGATGTCCGGGAGACATTCGCCAGAATGGCAATGAACAACGAAGAAACAGTAGCTCTTGTCGCAGGCGGCCATACCTTCGGAAAATGCCATGGAGCCGGCGATGCATCGCATATTGGTCCTGAGCCTGAAGCAGCCCCTGTCGAGCAAATGGGACTTGGATGGAAATCAGCCTATAAAAGCGGCAAAGGCGGAGATACAATCTCAAGCGGAATTGAAGGAGCATGGAAACCTCATCCTGCAAAATGGGACATGGGTTATCTGAATGTGCTGTTCAAGTATGAATGGGAACTTGTTAAAAGCCCGGCAGGGGCAAACCAGTGGCTTGCAAAGGATGTGGAAGAAGAGGATATGGTCGAAGATGCTCATGATCCGTCAAAAAAACACAGACCAATGATGACCACTGCTGACCTTTCACTTCGTTTCGATCCGGAATTTGAGCCGATTGCACGCCGGTATCAGCAGAACCCTGAAGAATTTACTGATGCATTCGCGCGAGCCTGGTTCAAGCTTACCCACAGGGACATGGGACCGCGTTCGCGCTACCTCGGCGACGAAGTCCCGGACGAAGCACTTATCTGGCAGGATCCCGTTCCTGAAGCCGATTACAGACAGATCAATGAAAAGGATACAGAAGAATTGAAGAGTAAAATACTGGCATCAGGGCTTTCTGTTTCCAGGCTTGTATCTGCGGCCTGGGCTTCGGCGTCGACGTTCCGCGGGTCTGATAAACGCGGCGGGGCCAACGGTGCCCGGATCCGCCTTGCTCCGCAGAAAGACTGGGAAGTGAACCAGCCCGAACAGCTTAAATCAGTCCTTCAGGTCCTTGAAGGAATCAAGAAGGATTTTGATAATTCACAGTCAGATGGGAAAAAGGTATCCCTTGCCGACCTGATCGTACTCGGCGGATATGCAGGAATTGAGCAGGCCGCTAAAAATGCAGGCCATAATATCAGGGTCCCCTTCTCTCCCGGACGGACCGATGCCCTGCAGGAACAGACCGATGGAACCTGGATGCTCGCGTTCCAAATTGTTTGT
>CAZKOK010000308.1:0-5469 GCA_964554355.1 uncultured Spirochaetia bacterium
TCAGGATTTATCATTAAAAAACGAAAAACAGCCGTAATTGCCATGATCATTCTTTTTATCGGCGCAGCATCCGCGGGAAACAGTGAAATTGGTAAAAAGCCCTGGGACCTGTATCAAGCGGAAAAATATTATGATGCCGGAGCCGGATTTTATCAGCTTGGTGCGGAAACGGAAAACAATTCAGCATTATTCTATAATGCTTCAATCTGTTTTTTTAAATCCGGTGACATTGGCAAATCTGTCCAGAGTCTGCGGAAGGCAGTTTTTCTGGACCCGTATAACAGCATTTTCCGGGATTTTATGAAATACATAGAAAGGGAAAGCGGACTGCCGTTCCAGGAAGACGATGTATTTCCTGTTCATCCCGACCTGTTTTTCCTTATTTTCCTGATACTCTGGAACCTGACCTGTGCAGCCTTTACAGTTGCGCTGTTTAAACGAAGCTCTATTCTGGTAATTATTCTTATTGCACTGAGTGTTCTGACCATACTGTCTGTCTCCGGAATGATCATATCACTTTCAGCCAGGGATACTGAAATCGGAATTGTGCGGATGGACTCTACAAAAGTAAAAAAGATTCCGCGGGCTGATTCAGGTGCAAGTTATCTTCTTAACAGCGGACAGTCGCTGCATCTGGAAGGATATTCAGAACCCTATTACCTTATAAAAACCAAAAACGGGATTACCGGCTGGCTCCATAAAAACGATTTATATATTGATAATGAAAATATCAGGGAAATAATTTCGGGAAGTATGGGTAATGAGTGATTCGATACATAATATCATGAATGAATGGCTTGACCACCATGGAATCGCGGAAAAGGAAGACGAGTATGAACTGGCAGCGGTCCATAAAAAAACCAGGGAAAAAGCCGGGCTTAAGAAGCTGCCTAGTCAGAGGTCCCTGGATCTTCACGGACTTACAGTAAAAGAAGCTCTGACTTCCCTTGAACGGTTTATTACAAGATGCCGAAAAGAGCGGATAAGAAAAATACTGATAATACACGGCAAAGGCCTGCACTCTGAAAACGGACCGGTTCTTAAAGAGGAGATTCTTAAGTATCTTCGGAGTAATTCGTCTATCGGGGAAATCGGAACACCCGGAAGAGCGGAAGGCGGAAGCGGTGCTTCATGGGCAATAATCCGTCAGCGTTCCCGGTAAATAATCCTTCCGCGGGTCAGGTCATAAGGGGATAAAGCGACACGTACCTTGTCGCCGGGAACAATCCTGATGTAATGTTTTCTCATTTTTCCTGATAAATGGGCAAGAATCACATGCCCGTCCTTGATTTCCACCCTGAACATTGTATTGGGCAGAGACTCTTTTACAATTCCTTCAACTTCTATAGCTTCTTCTTTAGCCACACTTCCTCCTGTTTTTCTTTATGTAATAGTATGGTAATCGGCAGTCATTTGTCAACAAGACAGATTTCCTGCATGCTCTGCAGAATATCAGTATTTATATCGGCTGATTTTTCAAAAAAACAGTTTTAAACGCTTTTTTTATTCCGATAAATTTAATGTTATGGCAATAAGCATAGGAAATATACAGAATTTGGGAATGACCCGCATGCTTCAGGCAGCATACGCCAGTTCACCGCTTTCCTTTCCGGTGGACAGGAGCCAGTATATTTATGCCCGTTTCAAAAACATCCACAGCGTTCCCGCAATGGGAAATACCAGCGGCGTCAGTTTATCAAGATTACGTGTAATAGATACACTTGTCGGAAACCTTAAAAACAGCCCGTCACTTCCGGGCAGCGAACAGCTTTCAAACATGAACGACAGCCAGCTGAATGCCCTGATTAATCAACTGGCCGAAAAAGTCCACCAGAAAGCTTCGGCCCCGGCCTCTGTTCCCGGCTATGCAAGCAGGGTCCAGACGGCAATGGTATTTGATATCCTGGCCTGAAATCCACGGAATGACAAGGAAAATACCTTACACGACGACGCTACGAACGCTACGGAGGCCGATATTATTGTAATATGGGCGGACTTCCGTGTTGTCGCAGTGAAATAATTGAATAATTGGGGACAGACCCGATTTGCAGGATTATTAATTGATATAATGCATTTGGGTCTGTCCCCAATTATTCAATCTGTAAAAATCGATATTATCCGCAGTTTTACTCTTGTTAGGTTATTTTAATTATGCACCATCAGTAATTTCGGATATAATTTCCATCAATATGTAATTAGGGAATATGCAGATGATTTATGCAGGAGTAGATGAAGCAGCTCTGGGGCCGGTCCTTGGGCCGTTCTGCGCCTGCTGCGTGGTGCTTTCTGCCGGACAGCCGAAAAAAAGTCCGGGAATAATTGAAGATAAGGCGGCGGGCCTGTTTTTAACAGACAGCAAAAAGATCTATTCAAAGTCAAAAGGAATAAAAATCCTTGAGCAGAATGTTCTTGCGGTTTTGAAGTGCCTTGATGGAAGTTTCCCTGAAACAGCTGCCGGATTTGTCGAATCCGCTGCTTCAGAATACGAAGGATGGAAATCAAGGCCCTGGTTTGCAGGATTTGACGCTCTGACCATTCCGCGAAAAGCAGATCCGGAGAAGATTGATAAACTGGCCGATCTTCTGCAGGAAAAGCTGGAAAATGAAGGATTCAGGCTTGAATCTGTCAGCGCCCTGACTGTATCAGCTGCGGAATTCAATGCAAGTCTGGACCTGACCGGCAATAAATCAAATACTGTCCGCGATCTGATAAAGCCGCTTTTTGGAAGAATTAAAAGGTCACCGGAAACGGCAGAAATTATTACAGACTGCCAGGGAGGAAGGCGCTATTATTCGGACTGGCTGGCGGCAGTGTTTTCCGGCATGGATTTTGGGGAAACTGTAAATAATAAAGCAAGTATTTATAACTCGGAAAAACTCAGGATCAGTTTTGAAATAAAGGCCGATGCGCATTATCTCCATGTCGCCATGGCTTCGATGACTGCAAAATACCTTCGCGAGCTTTTTATGGAACAATTCAATTCATACTGGACTGATAAATTACCCGGACTTGTTCCGACAGCCGGCTACCCGCAGGACGGGAAAAGATTTATCGCTGAATTAAATCAGCATGGCCTGCTGCCGGGAAACAGGGACAAGTTTGTAAGGAAAAAATAATCTATAGTTTTAAGCTGTAGCCGGCTTCGACACCTATAGAAACTCTGCCGCTAAAAAAGGTTGCCCAATCCTTCGATAATGAAATTTCTGTTAATGCCTTGTTAAAAATATCAAACATTGAAAAACCAGCCTTAACGACTAATAAATCCAGCGTATCCGGACCAAGATCAAATTTTATTGCCATGCTGTTTTTGCCAATATAAATAGTGCTTGCAAGGCCATAAGCAAGATATAAACCTGGCCCAACAGTATTTGATGATGCAATTAAATAATCACCGCTGATATTCTATCTGCACATTTCCATTGCTTCCTAACCGGTTCCTCTGTCATAATAACGATGTTCAAAATTAAACATCATATAGGAAATCCAGGCTCCAAGAGCAACTTTTTTGAACAATGGGTATTCATATGCATGAGTTACATATAATCCTGCAGGAAGATCTCTGTAATCAATTGTATATGTATCAGGAGAAACAGAAGCCCTTTATTTTCCGAAATGCCGTTCACCTGAAATTACAGGATTGCTACAAGTTCCTTATCAGAATTATCCTGTGAAAAGGCCGAATTTAAAATTAATAGCAGAAAAAGTAAAGTAACTGCTGTTTTTTTTTGTGCTATTACCTCATTCAAATAGTTGTTTGTATAGAATATATCATGTAATAGTTGCGAGAGTAAGATTTCCATTATCTCTTTTTGTATTATATTTAAATATTTATTATCCTGAAGCACTGATTAATAACAATTAATTCCTATGCCTTCTATTGACGCTGCCGGCCCTGAGTTAATAAAGTCAGGTAATGACGAAAGAAGAGCTTATTTTTCATCAGCTTGACCATATATTGCAGGGATCTCCCCGGATAAAACTCGCCGGCAGGTCAAAGTTGGTAATTTTCAGCGATCTTCATGCCGGTAACGGGGCCAGAAGGAAAGATGATTTTCTGAAAAACTCCGAAATGTTCATGAAAGTAATAGATCAGTATTACTATAAAAAAGATTTCAGTCTTATCCTTAATGGAGATGTTGAAGAGCTTTTAAAATTTCACCCATATGCCGTAAAAAAACGATGGCAGAAACTCTATGATCTGCTCGGTAAATTCCATGATGAAAAAAGGCTAGAAAAATTAATAGGAAATCATGAAATAAATCTGGCCGGATTGCCGAAGGCAAGAATTAACAGCAATGTTCTGGATGGATTGGTGCTTGAATATAAAAAGGATACAATTTTCATATTTCACGGCCATCAGGCTGTGGAAATGTTCGACAGGTTCTCCCGGGTTTTCGGCCTGGTGCTGAGGTTCCTGGCCGCTCCGCTCGGGATTAAAAACCGGACAGCGTCACATGACAGCAGGCGGAAATACCAGGTCGAAGCACGTGCATATAAATTTTCTTCACAGCGCAAGATTGTTTCGATTCTTGGACATACTCACCGCCCGCTTTTTGAATCCTTCTCCAAATATGATGCCCTGCGCTTTTCCATGGAAAGAATGCTGAGGGATTATCCTTCAAAAAAGAAAAGAGAGAAAAGAGAAATTGAGCATAAAATCCTTCAGCTTCGCAGCGAACTTGAAACCATGACAAAAAAGGAGAAAGACCCTAAAAACAGCTTTTACCATGAGTATCTTATATATCCCTGTCTGTTTAACTCCGGCTGTGTTATCGGAAGACGCGGCATGACCGGGATTGAAATTGAAGGCGATAAAATCTCGCTTGTTCACTGGTATGACAAGGAACGGAAAAAGAAATCATGGAAAGATGCCGAATCAGTTTATATACTGGCGGGTAAATATCATAAAAGAGTTCTGAACAGCGACAATCTTGATTACATTTTCAACAGGATCAGGCTTCTCGGTTAACTAAATGATTCCCAGTTTCTGGGCATAATAAACAAGTTCAATGGAATGCCCGAGTTCAAGTTTTTTCAGGATATTTGTTCTGTAATTCTCGACAGTTCTTTTACTTATGAACAGTTTTCCCGATATTTCTTCAGGTGTAAACCCCTGAGCAAGAAGCTGAAGGATTTCCTGTTCCCGGCTGGTCAGTTTTCCGTAATTGCTGTCGGAATGATTAAAAATTTTTACGGGCTTTTCCGCAATTCTTTTCAGCAGAAGATCCATTGTCTGTCTGTCAAAATAATACTCGCCGCTTAAGATCTGCCGGATTCCCAGTACAAGATTTTCCGGAGGGGTTTCTTTCGTTATATATCCTGACACACCGTTCTGAATTGCCTGAAGAATATAATCTGAACGGCAGTACATGGAAAGCATGACAATGCGCATTCCTGAAAACTTCTTTTCAGTCTTTTCTATTATATTCAGACCTGAAATGTCGGGCAGTGAAACATCAAGTATCAGCA